>JAOAIT010000033.1 GCA_026414565.1 Verrucomicrobiia bacterium | reverse complement strand
CACCACCGCAAACCCCTTGCCCGCCTCGCCGGCGCGCGCCGCCTCAATGGTGGCGTTGAGCGCCAGCAGATTGGTCTGCTCGGCAATGGTGGTGATCACCTTGACCACGTTGTTGATCTCGGCGCTGGAGGCGTCCAGCCGCCCCATGGTCTGGTTGGCCCGCTCGGCCGCGGTGGCCGCCTGGTTGGCCACCTTGGCGGCGTCCACCGCCTGACGGGCGATTTCCTTGATGGAGGCGCTAATCTCCTCGGCGGCGGTGGCGACGGTGGCCACCGACTTGCTCACCTGCTCGGAGGCCCCGGCCACCACGTTGGCCTGCGAGGCCGTCTCCTCGGCGTTGCTGCCCATTTGCTGGCCGCCGGCGACCAGCTCGCCTGATTGGGACTGCAGGCGGAGGCTGCTTTCCTGGACTTTGCGGAACATGCGGCGCAAGTGGCGGACCATGTCGTTCATGGCGCGGGCGAGGTCGCCGGTTTCGTCTTTGGCCTTAGTTTGGAGTTCGCGGCTGAAATCCCCCTGGGCGAGCCGCTGGGTGAAGGCCACGCTCTGGTTGAGGGGCTGCACGATGCGGCCGGCCACAAAGAAGCCGCAGGCAAGCGAAGCGAGAACGCCGACCACCGCGGCGGCGGCCGCCCAGAGGAGGAGGCCGCGGAATTGCCGGCCGATGCCGATGCAGGTTTGGAGGACCCCCTGGGCGACGCCCTGGAGGGAGTTGCGGACCTCCATGTATTCATCTTCGTAACAGCCGGCGTTGATGACCCAATTCCAGGGCTCATAATACATGAGGGCGGCCACCTTGGTGCGGTTGGTGGTTTCACCGGCATTGCGCCATTCGTAGGCGTCGAAGACGGGCTCGCCTTTGGCGGCGACGGCTTTGTTGATGGTTTCCTGGACAAAGGGCCGTCCTTTGGCATCGCGGGCTTCCCAGATGTTTTCGCCGTCGCGTTTGCCGTCTTTGGAGACAATATAGACACCGCGCTGGGCGCCGGTGCCGCCGACGATGACCACGTTGCCGGATTTGCCGACTTTGGCCTGCTGCACCATGCGGGCGACTTCCAGATTGACATCGCGGAGGCTCACGCCGGTGTAGAGCATGCCGATGACTTTTTCCTTTTTCTCGTCCCAGATGGGTTCGTACACGGCGGCATGCCAGTCATCCACGACCAGGGCGCGTCCGCGGTAGGTCTGGCCGCTGAGGACGGTCTTGAGGACGGGGTTTTCGGTGCCGTCGGGTTGCAGGCGGGGGATGAAGGTGCCGATGGCGCGGGCGCCGTTGGTTTTGATGACGCTGGTGCAGACGCGGAGCATGTCGCCCTCGTCGTTCATGCGCTGAAAGATGGTACAATAATCGCGGGTGGTGCGTTTGACAAAGTCCACGAGCGGGGCTGGTTGATTGGTGGCGGTGATTTGCCCCAGCCACTGGGTGCCGAGGCACATGCCGGGGAGGGTGATATTTTTTTGTTCGCCATTGAATTGGTTGATGGCCGACCACTGGACAGCGTTGGTGGTCAGCCGGAATCCGCCGGCCTCGTCCACCTGCTGGCGGGCGACGGCCAGGGCATGGAGGAGGCGGCGTTCGGTGCGTTTATCGGACGCCTCCAAGAGGGTATAGATGCTGCGGGCGCTTTTTTCCAGGTCCGCCCACATCATGCGCCGGAGTTCGGTCTCCAGGTCATGGCGCAATTTGTCGGTGCTGGATTGGGCCTCCTGGATGCGATGATTGATCTGGCGGGATTGGAAGAGGATTACCAACACCAGGACGGCGGCCATGCCAAGGGCCACACTGGCGCCCAGGGTAACGATTTTGGTGCGTATTTTCATTGGCGTGTGTCAATGTGTGTCACGGGCGGCCACAGCGAGGATGGCCATTACGCACTGTTCATCGGCAGTCAACTTCCAGACTTAAGACTTTTTTGGAAGGATGCGCGTTAAACTTCGAGGGCGCGGGCGGTGGCCTGGGCCGGGCCGGGCGTTGGGGCCGGGGCGGATTCGCTCATCTCGGTCAAGGGGTAGCAGGGCGGCGGGGTGGTTTGCCGGAGTTTTTCCTGGTACTCGGCGATGCGCAGGCCGGCGCGCACATGCGCCCGAAAGACGGCCGAATCATAGGGTTTGAAGAGATAGGCATCTGCGCCTGCATCCAATGCCTGGATCAAGTCTTCCTTGGATTGCATGCAGGTAGTCATCAAAATATAGGTGCGGGTGAGTTTTTGCTCCTGGCGCACCCGGCGGCACACTTCCAAGCCGTCCATGTCGGGCATCATCCAATCGAGCACGGCCACGCCCGGGGGGTTGGGGCCAAGGAGGATTTGGAGGCAGTCTGAGCCACAACCGGCCGTGATGATTTCATGGCCGTCCTTGAGGAGGTGGTTGTACATCACGCGCAAGGCCAGCGCGTTGTCGTCCACGATTAAAATCTTCATGGTCTTAAGCTCGGCGGGTTTCACAGCGCAGCCCGGGCGCCCGCCCTTCAGGCACACCGCTCGCCCTGCCCGTAACGATTAACGTCAATTGATTCATCGGCATGGGGCTGGAGGACTTTAGAAGAATCTCACCGGACGCCTTTGTTGATCCGCCCCCGTCGCGAAAACCATCCGCCGGCAGCCCATCCGTGGACTGCCGGCGGCGGTCTGATGGCTTCTGAGCATCAACTCAAGCGGCCACCATATTGGCTTCGGGCTTGACCTCCGTCCGTGGGGTCAGGGTGCGTTTGGACATGCGTTGGAGCAAAGGATCGGGCATGGAACCGCCGGTGGGGACGGGGTGGCCATTGCCGCCGGAGTCCAGTTTGAACTGGCCCACGATCACCTTGAGGTCGCCAGCCAGGCGCGCCAGCTCGTTGGCGGCGGCGCTGGTGCCGGAGACGGCCTGGGTGGTGCTTTGGGCGGCCTGGGAGACGCCGGCGATGTTGCGGGCAATCTCCTGGCTGCCCTGCGCGGCCTCCGCCGCATTGCGCGTAATCTCGTTCATCGTCGCCGCCTGCTCCTCCACCGCACTGGCAATCACCGTCTGAATCTGGTCAATCTTCCGGATCACCTCGCTAATCTCCCGGATCGCCTCCACCGCCCCGTGGCTGTCCCCCTGGATGGTCTGAATC
>JAOAIT010000032.1 GCA_026414565.1 Verrucomicrobiia bacterium | reverse complement strand
GTGTACCGGCGGGTGTTTCATTATCCCACGCCGGGGAGCAGCAACAACCCGGCCCTGGCGCCGGTGCCCGTGTTCATCAATGAATGGATGGCGGACAATATCAACACCCTGGCCGATCCGGCGGATTTGCAAAATGAAGACTGGTTTGAGTTGTACAATCCAGGCCCCGAGGCGGTGGACTTAACGGGGTACATTCTGACTGATAGTACGACTTTGCCTTCGGGCACCACGATCCCGGAGGGTTATGTGATACCTCCGGGGGGCTATTTGCTGGTGTGGGCTGACGGAGAGCCCGGACAAAACCGGCCCGACCGCCCTGATTTGCATGTCAATTTCGCCCTGAATCGGCAAGGGGACGCCATCAGACTGTTCACCCCTCAAGGTGTGCTGGTGGATGCGGTGGTTTTTGGCCCGCAGGCGCCGGACGTGAGTGAAGGGCGCTATCCTAATGGAGGGCCTGTGGTGGGGCGGTTGTCGCGGCCGACTCCGCGCGCATCGAATGCGCCGGGGTTGGTGGCGCAGAACACGCCGCCGGTGTTGGGGTTGTTGCCGCATCGGCGGCTGCTGGCAGGGCAGACCTTATCCTTCGCGGTCACGGCAACCGATGCTGAAACGGCCGCCAGTAATCTGGTTTACACCTTGGGGCCAGGGGCTCCAGCGGGAGCGATGCTCAGCGCGGGGGGGCAATTTACGTGGACCCCGCTGGCGCCCGGCACCAATCAGATTTGGGTTCTGGTTACCGATGGCGGCACACCGCCGCTGACCACCTCCAATTTCTTCATTGTGCGGGTGGGGGCACCGCCCCACTTTGAGCCGGGGGCCCTGCGCCTTGAACAAGGCCGGCTGCAACTGCGGCTGCAGGCCATGGACGGTTTGGAGTATCGTCTGGAATATAAAGAGGCGTTGGAGGAGGCGCAGTGGCGGTTGTTGCAGACCATGATGCCGAGCAATGGATGGATGAATTATTCAGAGTCCATTACCAACCGGCAGCGGTTTTATCGTCTCTTGCAGACGCCTGCCCCCTAAGCCGCGAACGCCTGATTCGCCTGAGCTTCAGGTCAAGCGAACTGAAGGCGAAAGGCCATGGGTTTTTGGGAGGTTGAAAAACAAACGGGCACACACTAATTTTAACCCATGTTAAATCGCCGCCGTTTTTTTACTCGTGCCGGACTGGCCGCTGCGGCCGCCTCCGTGGGCGCGCCGCATATTGCCGTTTCAGCGGAAGCTCTGAACTTGCGCAGCGGACAGAGACCCTCGCGCATCATCCACATTGTCAGTGACGGCATGAGCGCGGGCACTTTGGCCTGTGCCGATCATTACTCCCAATTGACGCGGAAACGGCCGCTGACCTGGATGCAAATAATGAACCAGCCAGGAGTGCATTTTTGCTACATGAATATGCGCTCGCTGAACTCGCTGGTGACGGATTCGGCTGCCGCCTCGTCCAGTTGGGGCAGCGGGGCGCGGGTCGTGAACGGGGCGCTTAATGTATTGCCCAACGGCAAGCGCCTGACGCCGTTGTACACGGTTTTTGGGGAAATCGGCTGGACACGGGCCCTAGTGACCACCACCGAGATCACGCACGCCACGCCAGCGGGCTTTGCCGCCAACGTGCGCAGCCGGGAGAATCCGGAATTGATTGCAGCGCAATACCTGGAGCGGCGCATTGATATTTTGCTGGGCGGGGGCAAACAGTTTTTTGAGGAAAAGAAGCGGCTGGACAAGCGGGATATGAAGGCAGCATACCGCCAGGCCGGCTATTCGGTAGTGGAGACGCGGAGCGAGCTGAAAGCGGCCCCCAAGACCGGCAGGTTGCTGGGCATATTCACCGACAGCCATCTGCCCTACACGGTGGATCATCAGCGCGATCCGAAATTGCGCGAGCGGGTGCCGACGCTGGCGGAGATGACTGCGGCCGCTTTGGAACGGCTGGCCGGAGCCCGGAATTTCATTTTGCAGATTGAGGGCGGGCGGGTGGATCACGCGGCGCACAGCTCGTGCGCGGCCGGGGCGATCCTGGATCAACTGGCCTTGGACGAGGCCATTGATCTGGTGGTGGCCTTTACCAGGGAACATCCGGACACCCTGGTGGTCATGACCACTGATCATGGTAATTCCAATCCCGGCCTCAGTGGCATGGGGGGCGGTTATTCGCGCAGTCCCATGCGCCTGGCCAACATTCAGAGAATTAAGGGGTCGGTGGGAACGATTTTGGGGGAAATCAAGAAACAGGGCACCAAGATTGAGGTTAAACCGGTTTCGATCAACGAGAAAGAAGAGCCGCTGCCATACAAAACGCCGACGGTGTTGTATCGCTATGATGATGAGGAGGCGCAGCGCAAACTCCAGGAAGCGGAGGACAAGGCCAAACGCGAGGAAGAGAAAAAGAAACCCAAGCAGCGCACGGTGGAATATGGCTACTGGGTGGAGGCGGCGCGCATTGTGGAGGTGGTGGAGGAATGGACGGGTTACAAGATGCCTGTTGAGCGGGCGCGGTGGTTCCAGAAATACCTTCTCCGGCAGGGGGACGCCTTGTTTGACCAGCTCAACAATGATACGGCCCAGTTGGGGCAGTTGCTGGCCAATTACACCGGCATCAACTGGATTGGCAATTCGCACACCTCCGACTACTCGCCGGTGGTGGCGTTCGGGCCGGGGTCTGAGCGTTTCAAGGGGTTGATTCAAAACACCGATGTCTTCGGCCATTATCTGGATTTGGTGGGCGTCAATTTCCGCAATCCCACCGTGCCCGAACTGGCGGAGGCTGACATTCTGCCGCCCTCGACTGAAGATATTGCCGCTTACGGCCAGCCCTGGAAGGACGACATGGTGTGAGGAGCCGCGGGGCGGAGCCCGGGGTATTTGGGCTGGCGCTGCAGCCTGCGTGGGGCAGGGGTTTTATTGCACGTAGAGCGCATTTTGCAGGTCGTGCACCAATGCGCTCATGATGGGGTAGCGCCGTTCCGGGTCATTTTCCAGGCACTTGAGCAGAATCTTCTCCAATGCCGGTGGGATGTCCGGGTTGAGTTCCCGTGGCGCGGCGAAGAAGGAGGCCCGTTCCATCTGGCTGCGCAGGACTTCTTCCGGGGTTTCGCCGGGGAAAGGCTTCTGGTAGGTCAACAGTTCGTAGGCGGTGACGCCATAAGCGAAAATGTCCACGCGCTGATCAAACGGCTGCCGGCGAAGTTGTTCCGGGGCCATGTAATGGGGCGTGCCCGGATTGCGCCCGAACTTGCGGGGTTTTTCGGGGATGGGCTGGCAGAGGTCGAAATCCACCACGCGGATGTTGCCGTTGCGGGTCATCAGGACGTTTTCCGGTTTCACGTCCAGATGCATGACGCCATGATCGTGCATGTGTTCGAGGGCCAGCGCCAGATCAATCAAAATCTGGCTGATGTTCTGCACAAACACTTCATCCTGGCGGGCTTGTAAAATCTTGAGATTGGAGCTTTCCACATAATCCATGAGGAGGTAGAGCGTGCCTTCCATGCGCCCATGATCAATGTAGCGGATGATGTTCTCGTGGGGGGGCAGCCGGGCCAGCAATTCGCAGCCCCGCAGGAAGCGGCCACGCGCCACAAAGTTGAACTTGTAGCGGTCGTGCAGCTTGCGCAGGGCATAAGTGCGGTTTTGCGCGTCGGTGGCCACCCAGATGTCCGCCATTCCGCCGCTGTTGATCAACTCATGCAAATAGAAACGCCCGAACGGCCCCGGCTGCGTGCCGGCGCCGCCACTGGAGGACGTGAGACTGTCGAAAATCATGGCCCGCGCGGGGCTGTTTTAACACAGCTCGCGCCGGGCTGTCACCGGGCAAATCGAAAGAACGGCCTAGTCCAGGCGGAGGGCGCGGATGGGCTCGAGACGGGCGGCTTTGAAGGCGGGGAACAAGCCGGCCACGATGCCGGTGAGGAGGCTGAAAGTGAAGGCGATGGCCATGGCGCTGAATGTGACCACGGGGGTGTTGCCGGTGGGGGTGACCGAGGCGAGCAGCTTGACGAATCCCTGGGCGGCGATCAGGCCGGCGATCCCGCCGACGAGGGCGATGACCGCACTTTCGATGAGGATTTGAATGAAAATGCTGGTGTCGGTGGCCCCAATGGCTTTACGGATGCCAATTTCCCGAATGCGCTCATTGATGCTGGCCAGCATGATGTTCATGATGCCGATGCCGGCGGCCATGAGGGCGATGGAGCTGATTACCGCCACGCCCACGCGCACGGCGAAGGTGAGGCTGCGAAACTGGCGGATGAGCGAGTCGTTGGAGGAAATCTCGAAATCGTCAGGCTCGGTTGGCGGCACGCGGCGGGCCATGCGCAGGATGCCCCGGACCTGCTCGACGCAGTCGTCGTAACTGGCCTGGTCACGGGCCTGGA
>JAOAIT010000031.1 GCA_026414565.1 Verrucomicrobiia bacterium | reverse complement strand
CCGGCTGAGGGTCACCAGAAGGAAATCATTGCCCGCCACCGGCACGGTGGGCGCCTGCAGCACCGCACTCAACGCCCCCGCCGCAAACGCCAGCGTCCCATTGGTCCGCCCCACCCGGTTGCCCAGGATTTCAAAATCCACACTCACCCCCTGCACGGCAGGGGCATTAAGTGTCACCATGACGCCATTGGTAAACTGGGCAATGGCCAGCGGCCCCTCAGCCGCCAATCCCAGGCGCAGGGGCACGGTGGTGTACGCAAACACCACGTTGGTTATACCCCCAAGGGTGGCGTTTTCAGCCTGACCCACGCTTAATTCAAGAAAGTCGTAATCAAAAGGGGATGCATTGGTCAGCAACAGTTGGGCGCGCAAGGTATTGGGCGGCACCACCACAGTGCCTGCCTGCACCACCCGATTCGAGCCGGTGAACTGGTAACCAAGCGCCACCGGCATGGCAGAAGGCGATGACAGTTGCACAAAGACGCCTTCTGTCAACCGCCACGCCGAATACGTATTGGTCACCACCGCCAGCGTGATCTGCGGGCGGGGCACCGTGCCTGTGGCCGTAAGAACCGCCAGGCCCGTTATTTCAGCATTTTCCGCCTGGCGCAGTTGCAATTCCACACTCGCAAGGGAGGCCAGGTCAAAGTCGTGGGGGAAAATATATTTAACCGTTTCACCAGGGAAAAAAGTCACACGTCCAGTGGCGCGATCCGCGCCGCCACTGACCCACGCGTAACTGACGCTCACGGGGTTGGTGGTAAAACTGCTCAGACGCACTGGCACACCGTTGAACAAGCTGGCGAGCGCCATGCGGTTGGTGCGCAAAGCCAGTCCCACCCCCACCGGCGCATGAGGCGGGGGGGTCATGAATCCCGCCAGCAAGGCCGCGTGCTCCGCCGGTTGCCATGCGACGTTGCCGGGAAACCGCGCATCCACCGTGGTCACGTAATTACTCCGAAAGTCCACCTGGGAAAGCCGATCCTCCCAAGACAGGGCATTGAGTCCGCTGCCCACGCCATTCCAGGTTTTCAGAAAAATGTCGCGGTAATTGTATAGAATCAGGGAGTTCGTCAGTCGCAGAAAACCATTATAACTCCAGTCATAATTATCCCCCACACGCGCGCCCACCCCATTGGCAGTCGTCAGGAGACGCTCCGCAAAACATAAAGGACTGTTGTCCCCCGTGCTCCAACCGCACTCAATACCCTGGCCGCTGTTGATGAGCACTGTATCATAAGACCACGTCTGCCGCCCTCCCCCCGACCACGCATGCGCCTCGTGCAGCGCAGATTCCACCCAGCAATTAGTTACCAGAACGGTCCCCGCCCCGCCGCTGCCGGAGTCAATGGCGTCGTCCTTGGCGAAGCCAAACAGGCTGTTTTGCAGTACGTAGGTCCCCTCAGTGAAATATATGCCGTCGTAATCGGCGTCGGCAATGTTGGCGTCCACCACCCCGTCATCAATGGGAAACTCAAACACCGCGCTCTGATTGATTAAAAGAGAACAGCCGCCGGAATATTCCCCGCCAGTGATGGCACGCTGAAAATGGCACCGCTCCCAGACGAGGGTGCTGCTGTAGCCATTGCCCACCTGCCCGGCGGTGTTGATGATGGCGCAATTGGTCAGATACGCCCGCGCGCCCGAATGCACCAGCAGCACGGCCTGCTCACTCCGATGACTGGCCCCGGGCGAAAAATTGAAACTCGTCGCGCCGCCCCCGCCGGCCATGATGGCATAATTCGCCGTCAACTGGGCATTGGTGCCGCGCAAAATGAATCCGCCCCACGCCCCGGCAGGCACCTCCGGCCACACCACATTGGTGGCCATAAGCACGATGGGGCGTTCAGCCGTACCATTCAAATAAATCTGTCCATTGTTGGTAATGTTCACCAACGGATTCATTCGAATAACAGTTCCGGCGCCCACCGTGAGCGTGGCATTACTGGAAATGCTTACATGGCCGGTCAGATGAATGCGGCTGTTCTCCGGCCACGTCACCACGCCGGTAATGCTGCCGCTGAACGGCGTCCATACCGTCCCAGCTTCAATTTGCACGGTTTGCGTGGCCGCCAAACCGGCCAAACGCGGAGAGTACGTGAACAGGCCGGATTGCAAGACGGGCGGCAGCAGGACGGAGCCATGTCCCCGGATGATCTGCAGGGGAGTTGTCTCGAATCCCTCCGCCTGGGCCCGCCCATTGACACGCCGCACCCGATCGCCGCTGTCGGTCACGCGTGCAATCACCGGAATCGGCAGCCCTTGCGGATACACCGCAGGCAGACAAAGCTCCAGCCGCGCCCCGGCACATTCCGCCGCAGTGGAGGGAATCGGCGGCAAAGGCGTCCACATGGGCAGCCCCTTTTCCGGGCTGCCGCGTTGCGTGGACAACACAATAAAGCGCACCAGGCGATTGGTGGTGGCCTGTGTCGTAATGTTGGTGCGGCTGACGCGCAGCTCGTGGTAGTCCATGTTGGTGACCACCATGTCCACATCAGTGGGAATGGGCACATTGTTGAACAGCACTTGATAGGTGTATCCCGCCTCCGACGGCACGCGGAAAGTGACGCTGTTATTGTAAGTGGACTTGTCGGTCACACCGTTGATCGTGAGAGGCGACTGCCCCCATACCGCCAGAACCGCCGCCAGCCAGAAAGCGCCGCTGCAGAACGCGGCCTTCGCCATGCCAGAAAAAAACTTCATACCTACCTACTATCGCATGAACACGCCACCCTGCCAATCACATACGCCAGGGGACTGGCCGGCTTCCCTGCTTCGCCCGGCTTGCAGCCCGCAAAGGGGAGGTTTCCGCTTTGTGCAACCTGGGTCAGCGATTACTCCCAAACCTGCATCGTCTCCAACACCGCCCGAATGCGCGGCACCTCGTGCGTCCGAAACAAATCTGTTTTGCCCAGCGCCGCCAGCACGCAAAAGAAGGGCTCGGCACAACGCACTTCCTCCTGAAAATACTCAAAGGCATGCGGTAGCGCGTGACAAATGGGAAATCCCAGGGTGCGCAGCCGGAAGGTGTTCAGAAACACCTTCATCTGATGCCGCACCCGGACGGCGCTATCCTGCAGGTTGCGGTAGTAGAACCCCAGACCCGGATCAATAAAAATACGCTCCACCCCCGCCCGCGTGGCCCGTTCAATCTCCCGCGCGAAATACTCATACATCATCGGTATCGGATCCGCCTGCAAATCAAAATCGCCCACCTCCCGCACATTGGGCCCCTGCACATAGCACAATATCACCGCGGCTCCATGTTCGGCCACCACCGGGTAACACTCCGCCGCGTGCTCGGTGCCCGTCAGATTCAACACGCTGGCTCCGGCCTCCAGCGCGGCGCGGGCCACCGCCGGATGATACGTCTCCACGGATACCAGCACCCCCGCCCGGCTCAGCCCCTCCACCACCGGCAATAACAGCGACTGCTGCCGCAGCTCATCCACCCGCTCGGTGTGCGCCAGGGTGGACTCCGCCCCCACATCCACCACCGCCGCGCCCTGCTCGTGCAACACCCTGCCCCGCCGGATGGCGCTCTCCGCGCTCAAGCACACGCTCTCGCGATACCACGAGCCGGGCGAAAGATTGATCACCCCCATGATTTCCGGCCGTTGATTGAATTGAAAACGCCGTCCTCTCAAATCAAACTCACGGACCTGTGCCCCGGCCGCCGCGGTATGCGCGGCCAGCAAATTGTGCAGTGCTTGTAAATCTAACATGCTCCAATGTTAGAGCCTAAATCGGAGGCTCGCAATGCTTACCCAGCCCCTCGTAACGCTCCGCCAGCGCTCTGCACGGCATGCCATCAACTTTCCTCGGCCCGCAAGTTCTCCGGGCCTTCAAAGCCCGGCCGGTTAACGTAACCGGAGGCCGGATGACGTTGCATCAAGGTGGCGGGAAAAGGCTGCAAAAGGTTTTGCAAGTCATCCGCCCTGGCCGCCGGATCCAGCCACGCCTGCAAGGCCTTCCCCACCAATATCACCGGCATCCGCCAATGAAATGGCTCCACCAGCGCATTGGCCGTCGTGGTGATGATGGTAAACGTTTCCAAGGACCGAATGGCTCCCTCCGCGGGAGGGAATAATTCTGGCTGCACGGCCGGCCGCGGCCTCCAGACCTCCCACAAGCCCGCAAAACAAAAGGGCGCCTCCTCGCACAAGGTAAAACGCCATGGGCGTTTGGCGCCAAGCGTGGTCTCCCACTCGTAAAACCCATCGGCCGGCACCAGGCATCGCCGCCGGGCGAAGGCATCCTTGAAATTGTACCTGACCGTCTCGGCACGGGCATTAATGATCGGTTTGCATTCACTCGGAGCCGATGCCCACGACCAGAGAAACCCCCAGCGCATAAGTTTCACCTCGACCGCCTCGGCAGTCCGCACGATCACCGGTGCCTCTTGCGTAGGCGCGATGTTGTACCGCGGCACCCAGCCGGGCAGGCCACCCCGGCATTGCACCAGCTCCAACAGCGCCCGAAGGTCCCGGATTTGCGTGTAACGTGCACACATATCCTGTCAGTCATTATATCATTGCCGGGTTTTTCCGCAGGCCTTTTGTCGCATAACAAAGATGGCCGGTTCAACCCGCCGGTCATCAACCACAAATCCCCTCAACCAGGCCGGCCAATTTTGAATGACACGCGCGCCGGCGGGCCGTTAGTATGGCCGCGTATGAAATCCTTGACGGAATATCTCTGGTTCGAGGTGCCCGGCCGGCGCGGCTTTGTAAACATCACCCCCACCGTGGAGAACCTGGTGCGCAAAAGCGGAGTCAAAGAAGGATTGTGCCTGGTCAATGCCATGCACATCACCGCCTCGGTCTTCATCAACGATGCAGAAAATGGGCTGCTGCATGATTACGAAGTCTGGCTGGAAAAACTCGCGCCCCATGCCCCCATTGAGCAGTACCATCACAATCGCACCGGCGAGGACAACGCGGACGCCCATCTGAAGCGCCAGGTCATGGGCCGGGAAGTCGTCGTGGCCATCACCAATGGCAAATTGGATTTCGGCCCCTGGGAACAAATCTTCTATGGCGAATTCGACGGCAACCGCCGCAAGCGGGTGTTGGTAAAAATTATTGGGGAGTGACCGGCGACGATGGCTCGCGCGCACCAAAGCTCCTGATCAATTCCTCGGCCCGTTGCAAATCGGCGATGGTCCCGGCCTGGCACCAGAGGCCGGTGTGCGGAACACACCACAGCCGTTTCTCCTCCATCGCTTTGCGCCATAGTATCTTGGCGGAAAACCGGCCGGGGGCCACCCCGGCCAATACCCGCGGATGCATCACATACACACTGGCAATTATGTAGGGCGCCTCGTGGGCATCCCAGGCCAGCGTGTTCTCCGGCGTGATGAAAAGATGATCTTCGCCCCGCTCATACCCCACCGCGCGGGCGCGCGACTGCACCAAAAAAAGCCAGTCCATGCGCGCCTCGTCCCAATGCCGTGCCAGCCGATGGAGGGCCGGCTCCCCCCGGTCAATCCATAGGATGTCCGAGTTGATGACATACAGGGGACGCTCGCCCAGCAAAGGAAGCGCGTGGCGCAATCCCCCGCCGGTCTCCAGCGGTTCAGCTTCCTCAGATATCAAACATTGCAGGCCGGGGTAACTGCGCAGGTATTGTATCAACGGCTCTTTCAGGTGCGCTACGTTCACCACCACCTCCCGCACGCCCGCCGCGCGCAAATGCTCAAGAGCGTAGGCAATCATCGGCCGGCCCGCAATCGGCACCAGGGGTTTGGGCAGCCGGTCAGTAAGGGGACGCATTCGCGTGCCGTAACCGGCGGCCAGCACCATCGCGCGATCAATCGAGTTTCCCATAATCCTCAAACCATGCGGCAACGGGGGCCAATACCGGGTGGGCCAGCGCCTGCCTCAACAGCCGGCGCACCCGCGGCGCATGACGCCGTTGGTATTCCGGCTTGCCTTCACGCGCCGCCAGCCGCGCAAAAATGGCCAGCACGCGGGTATGTCGCTGGGCGGCCAGAATGGCCAGCGATGCTCTGAAGTTGTCCTGATTCGGGGCCCGAAAAGCGGCCAGATAACGCGCCAGCATCTTCTCGCGCAGCCCCGGCGGCACATCCCGCCGGGCATCCTCCAACAAGGACACGAGATCATAGGTCACCGGCCCCTGATACGCATCCTGAAAATCAATCAGCCCGGCCTGTTGTATGCCGGGGCGCTGCGGCAGCCACATCAGATTGGCCACGTGATAATCCCGCAAGAGCAGAGAGGCCGGCACTTGGTGGGCCAGCGGCAAAACCCGCATCCATCGCTGCCGGAATTCGACACGCACGGTCTCGGGCAGTGCCGGGGCCACCCAGTCCAGATATAATTCAATGTCCGCCAGCATCTGGGCGGGGTCATAGGCGCGCCAGCCGGGTAATATCGCGTCAGCGCGTTGATGCAGGGCAATTAAAACCTCCGTGGCCAGCGTGTAGGCCCTTTCCTCCTCCTGCCCCTCCTCCAGCCACCTCGCGAAGGGCATATCGCCAAAATCTTCAACAACGGCGCAGCCCCGCTCATAGTCCACGGCCAGCACTTCCGGAGCGCTGAACCCCAGCCTGCGGAGGTGCCCCGCCACCTGCACATAGGGCGGCAGGCAGGCTGCAACGGCGGAGGCATCCATTAAAATGGCCGTGTGCCTGCCGCGGGCCAGCCGCCAATACCGGCGCGCCGAGGCATCCCCGGCCACCGGCTCGATGACCGCCCCGCGCCATTCCGTGCCCGCCAGAAATTCCCGGGCTGCGCAGCTTATGTTCACAGGCGCTTGCAAAACGCGCGCTAGCGTAGGATGGGTTGCGCACCCCTGCCAATCCTTTTCCACGCTCCGGCGTTGAATGAAAAAGGAATTGCCGCCGTCAGAAAATGGGTGGAATTTAAGTCGAGGACGAGGCCCACCGGCGGCTCCGCCCACCTTGGTTCACGGCATAGGCCGCCGGCAAGGATGTCTTCGTCATGGGACAAAGGGATATTAAATGCGTTTTGTTTTGATTATTTTAGTGGTCCTGGGGATGGCCGGCGGCGGCTACTATTTTTATCAAAGCCGCCATGCCATACTGCCCGGCCCGGCGGCGCCCCGGGAAATCCCCACCGCGGTGGTGGAGCCGCGGAACATCGAGTTTGTCATTACGGCCGCAGGTGACATCGGTCCCGCCGACCAGGTCTCAGTCCGCATGGAGGTTAACGGCCGCATCTCCGTTCTGCCGGTGGACATCGGCGACCGGGTGAAAAAGGGCGAGCTGCTCTGCCAGTTGGACGACCGGGACCTGCAGATTGAGCGCGACCAGCGGCTGACGGAAATCTCCGGCGCCAAATTGCAAATCGAGTCCGCCCGCCTGCGTCTGGAAAAGGCGCAGCGGGACTACGATCGCGCCGTGAAACTCTACGAAGAGCGTGTGGTGGCCAGGGAGGAGTTTGACAATCTGAAAACGGAGTTGGAGGCCGCCCAAAACCAGGTGCAGGTGGCCAACAACAACCTGGAACGCGCCGAAAAAGCACTTAAACTGGTGGAGGATCGCATCACCAAGACCCGCATGCTGGCCCCCTTCGACTGCACCGTGCTGACCCGCCCGGTGTCGCTCGGCCAGACAGTCAGCGGCGCGGCCGGCTTCAATTCCGGCACGGAAATCATGACCATCGCCAACCTCAATGAAATGGTGGTCAATGCCCACATCAATCAGGCCGATGTCGTGCGCCTGCAACCGGGACAAAAGGTGGAAATCCAGGTGGAATCCCTCCCCGGATTAAAATTGGAGGGGCGCGTGGAGCGCATCGCCCCCCAGGCCACCATCCGCAATAACATCAAAGGTTTCGCCACGCGCATCCAGATCCGCGACATGGACCCCCGCGTGCGTCCCGGCATGACCGCCACCCTGAGCATCCCCGTCGCCTCCGTGACCAATGCCCTGGCCGTCCCCCTGGCCGCCGTCTTCACCGAGGAAGGCCAGCGTTTCGTGCTGGTCAAAGGCCCCAACGGCATCGAGCGGCGGGATGTCGCGGTGGGCATCTTCGACTACCAATTCGCCGAGGTGCAGTCCGGCTTGAAGGGCGGCGAGGTGGTGCTGCTGGAAATGCCGCGGGAGGGTTTTGAGGAGCTTAAAAAGAGCACCACCAACACCTTCAAAGCCGGCGTAGAATCCGGCAAAGGCGGCAGGAACTTCGGCGGAAATCCCGCCGGCGGCCCCCGGCGCGGCGGCAGCTAAAAGGATGAACCATGGCGCTGGTTGAAGTCCGCAACGTCAGCAAAATCTACCGCCTGGGCGGCGAGGAAATCCGCGCGCTCGATAATGTCTCCCTGGACATCGAGGCGGGCGAGTTCATCTCCATCATCGGCCCCTCCGGCAGCGGCAAATCCACCCTCATGCACATCCTGGGTTGTCTGGACAGCCCCACCAGCGGCACCATCAAGCTGGATGGCCTGATGATCCACAATGCCTCGCCGCGGCAACTGGCCCATATTCGCAACCAGAAAATCGGTTTTGTATTTCAGTTCTTCAACCTCCTGCCCAAACTCAACGTGCTGCAAAACGTGGAGCTGCCCATGGTCTACGCCGGCCTCTCAGCCAGGGCGCGCCGCGAACGCGCCGAACGCGCTCTCGAGCTGGTGGGCCTGGCCAACCGCGCCAAACATCGCCCCAGCCAGTTGTCCGGCGGCCAGCAGCAGCGCGTGGCCATCGCCCGCGCCATGGCCAATCAGCCGGCGATTCTCCTCTGCGACGAGCCCACGGCCAACCTCGACCTGCGCACGGGACAGGAAATACTCGAAATCCTTCAACGCCTCAACCGCGAGCGCGGCGTCACCGTGATCTGCGCGACGCATGATCACCGCATGATGAACATCTGCGATCGCCTGATGTGGATCCGCGACGGCCGCATCGAAAGGATCGCGCGGCGCGAAGAGGTGAAGATCCAGATCGGCTCCATCGGAGGAAAACATGCCTGAGGCGCGCGGCGTGGCTTTATTCCTCGGCTTCATGCTGGCGCTGACCGCGGCGGCGGCGGAGCGCGACGCTGCGCTGCGCGCTGATAGCGCGGCGCTGACCCAGCAGCCGCATCGCCTGGTGGGCACAGCCGAAGGCAGAGCTGCGGCCGCCTACGTGGCGAAGCGGCTGCGCGCTATGGGGCTGGACGCGGTGATCGAACAGGAATTCCCGGCGGCGCAAATGCGCGTCTTGCGCTGCGAAGTCGAAGTGCGCACCGCCGAAGGCGCAGCGCGGACGCTCGCGCTTTTGCCCATGCGCGCCAATGGCATCATGCCGCCGGTCACCCCGCCAGGGGGATTGAGCGGACCGCTGCTGCATGCCGGCCGCGGTGACCCCGAAGATTTTGGCGAGCGTCGGGTGGCTGGCGCCATTGTCGTGCTCGATTACAACTGCGGCCGCGGCTGGTTGCGCGCTTTTCGCCAGGGCGCGCTGGCGGTGATCTTTGTCCCGGCTGAGCGCGCCGAAGCCTGGCACTGCCATGCTAGCGAGACCACGGCCAATTTGCCGCGGTTCTATCTGCCGGCAGGAAGAAGCGCCCTACCCGAAGGCGCGATCGCCACTATCCACAGCGAAATTGTGTGGGAAACAGCCTACGGCTGCAATGTCTTCGGCTATTTGCGCGGCAGCCAGCCGGTCTTCGATCTGGAGAAGGAAGAGGCGATCATTCTCGCCACCGCGCTCGACAGCTATGGCGAGGTGCCCTTCGCTTCTCCCGGCGGCCGCGGCGCTGCTAATATCGCCGTGCTCTTGCGCCTG
>JAOAIT010000030.1 GCA_026414565.1 Verrucomicrobiia bacterium | reverse complement strand
TCCAGGTGAGCGCCTTGGCCACGTCAAGTTCCAGCCAGTTCAGGTAACGCTGCTCTTGACGAAGCCAAAGAGCCGTCGTCCGCGATCACCCCGGCCTAATCCCATCTGCTCAGTTGAGCAAGAAGCGATTGCCGGGTTTTACCTGGCATGGGCAACCCAGGTGGCGTGTAGCTCTGCTGCATGCTTGGCCACCAAGCACAGCCGCACCCAGGATCACCTTGTTCCGGTCACCTGGAATGGGGCGTCACGGAGCGACTAGACGGCCACCGGCCAGAGCGCGGCTGACGGGCACCGGACGCACCTGCCGCCACCGGTGATCTCCGGCGGGCCCTTGTGGGGGCGGCGCCGCTACGACCGTGAAGCGGCGGGGCAAAGCTGCGACTGCCGGTGGGAGTTTGGCCAGCCGCCCAGTTGTTCACAAGGCCGCGGCGCTCCCGCTTCCCGGGGCGTCGCTCCGCGCCCTTGTGAACAACTTTGGAAACGGTATCAGGCGAGCCAGATTCCTTCTCACCGTTTGTGCGGGACAGCCGATTACTCTTGGAATTTCGCAAACGACTTCTTGAGTTCAGCGAGCTTTTCGTTCGTGAACTGCGTAACCGTTCCATCCTTGCTCTTTGAAAACGCTTCGGTCGGTTGCTCTTTCGCATCGAACAGGATCACGGTTTCAAAGAAGCCGTCGCCGTCCTCGTCTCCTTCCTGCATCACTAACTTGTCTTGATGGTAGTAAGCTCGGATCGTGCGGTTCGCATCAGCGAAATAGGTGGAATAAAAGATCAGTTAGCCATCTCGAAAGAGTTTTGTAGAGACGGATTTCAACTTGCCATCCTCACTGCTGATTTCCACTTTCCTCGATAGAAGGACTTTACCGTGAAAAACTTCGGTAGTGCGAGCGTGCCTCCCGTATTTTGTGGACTCCGAAACTTTCGTTTCGATTCGCGGTTCTGATTTGGCTGGACTGGTTCGGGTTTGTTGGGCCATAGCCCATACAGTCACCAGGGAACAAACCATTGCTACAATGACGCTTTTTTTTCTCATGCGTGCCTCCTAAAATTTCCGACACATGTTGAGACACGCATAGTAATCGAAACCGCCAAGACCCGGGAAGCTTCCCAAAATTGCTTGGCAACAAAATTGGCAGTCGGTATCCGCACCGGGGTATCCAGGGTCGGCAGCTTGTCTCCGCGCAAAATCCCCGCACGTATCGGCAGCCCCTTTCATGTCACCGCAACCTTTCTTTGCATCACTTGCCAGCAGGAGCAGCCGCACTATTCCACCAGCTTTTCCGCCAACTTCGCCAGCCAATGTGTCTGCCGCCGTCTTGAAAAGCTCCTTCGCTGGATTGTCCTGCATGTCGCAGTCCGTGCATTTTTCCTTCGGCTTCTGAGGAGGTTGGCCAGGAGGCTTAGGTTTTGGCTTCGGCCAAATCGGCCATTGAGACGGCGGCCACCAGGCCCTCCCATCAGTGTCAACACGGCCTATGGGATTGTTGCCAACGAATCCGTAAAGGTTCAATCCACCAAGCTCCCCGATGGGGTCTCTGTTTGGCCAGCGGCCGGTGGTGGGGTTGTAATACCTGTAGCCGTAGTAGAGGAGGCCGGTTTCCCAGTCATGGTATTTGGTGGAGAAAAGGTAGTTGAAGTTCTGGGAGAGGGGGCCGGTGGCGCGGAGGAGTTCGCCAAAAGGGCCGTACTCGTATTGCGCCACCAACAACCCATCCGCCCCCCGCACATACCCCATCACATTCCCATTCCCATCATAAAAAGGAAAATACACCCCCGCATCCGGCCCATTATGAATCACCGTCGCCAGCAAACCACCCACTTTGCAAGCGTCGTTCAGAGGAGAGGGATTCTGGGGGATGGTTTTTGCCTCCTCCCTGGCTTCATACATGCCGATGGTTCCCCACGCTTGCATGGTTTCCGGCTGACCCGCAGCTAATATTCTCCAAAACCTCACTTCCTTCAAGGCCATTTAGGGGAATAGGGAAATGCAAAATGCAAAGCCGGATAGTCGCAGCCGAAGGTGCAAAATGGGGAGCATCATGCCAATTTGTTAATCATTGGAGCATAGCTTTGGCTTCGGCGGGGACGCCGAAGCCGGCACGCGGGACGCGTGCGCTCCCCGAGATGGAGGTAACGCACGCGCTGCCCGAGAAGGGAAAAGTTGTCGGAGAGGAAAGGAAGGACGTTTAATCCTTTTCCACGCCGCTGATCCAGGTTTTTTCCATCACTTCCGGCGGAGGCACCTTGAGCGGGCGCACGAGGCGGAAGCCGATGAACTTGGCATCGGTCAGGTACCACACGCTCTTGGGCAGTTGGGGGTCCTGAGCCTTCCAGTCGGGGGTGGAGGCGATGCGCGCGGCGCTGCGGCAGGCGGCGGCTTCGAAGTCGTAGCTGCCGCCCCGGGCGACGTGCGGGTAGGGCTTGGTGGCCACCACCCAGGGGTTGACGGCGCCATTGGCGCGAGCGGAGTAATCCGGCAGGTATTGGTCGAGGCACCACTCGGCAACGTTGCCATGCATGTCATGCAGGCCCCAGGGGTTGGGTTTTTTCAAGCCCACTTTGTGGTATTTCCAGTCGCCGCCCTCTTCGCTGTTTTTCTCAAACCAGGCGTATTCTTCCAGCTTGGATTCATCATCGCCAAAGGAGTAGGCCGTGGTGGTGCCGGCGCGGCAGGCGTATTCCCATTCGGCTTCCGTGGGCAGGCGGTAGTAGTGGCCCGTTTTGGAGCTGAGCCACATGCAATACTTGTTGGCGCCGTGTTGCGTCATGGCAATGGCCGGAAAACCATCCTTGCCCATGCCGAAGCTCATTTCGACATACGGCTTGGAGGGCCGGGTGATTTGGTCCGACAAGCGGTCCCGCTCCGGATTGGTGGGATAATCGCTGCGAAGTTTCTTTTCGTCATCCGGGTACATGAACAGCTCGTACTCGTTCCAGGTGACTTCGAATTTGCCCATCCAGAAGGCGTCCACCTTGACCTTGTGTTGGGGGCTTTCATCGGGTTTGCGGCCTTTTTCGTTGGCGGGGCTGCCCATGATAAACTCGCCGCTCTTGATGGGGAGCATGACATATTTGACGGGGCTGCCGGGGATGGTGTTGGTGTAGGGGGCCATGGCGGCTTCGTCCTTCACCTCCAGGCTGGCGGAAATCATCCGGTGCAATTCCGGCACCAGGAAGGCATCGGTGACTTCGCAGGGAGGCAAATCCCCGCCGCCGGCGGGCGCAAATTTACCGGCCGTCTGGCGGTAGAGCTCATAGCGGGTGGAATATTTGAAGCGGCTTTTTTCCACGCGGAACAACACCCCCAGCGTTGGCCCGGCCACAAAACCGCCCGTCACCATTTCGCCCGGCTTGGGATTAATGCTGAGGACTTCGACAGGCGCCTTGGCCCCGTCGAAGGAGTAAATGACCGCCGGGTCATTGGTGCCATGCACCACCATCAGGTGCTGGCCGGCCACAAAGACCTGGTGAATGGCCCGCGACAGGTTGAAGGTGGCCGCCTTGCCCAGGGCCGGCTTGCCGCCGGTGGTTTCAATGGGACGGTAGTGCAAGGCGGTGTCGCCCGGCTTGTAAATCAACGCGCCAAGGGTGTTGCCATGGCGGCCCAGAGCAAAGGCTGCGCCCCCCGGGAGGTCGTCCGATTTGGCGACCACCTCGGGCTTGCCGGAGGCCAGGGAGAGAAACAGCAAGGCGGACTTGTCCTTGCCCGCCACCACCGCCGCAATCAGCTCCGGCCCGCCTTCCTGCAGGGCGACGCGCTGGGCGCCGCTCAAGGCGCCGGGGGCTTCCACCTCCTCGATCTGTTTGAACTTGCCCCCGGTGTTGCGGAAGAGCGTGGAAAGATTAACCGGGTCCACGTTGTAGATGCTGTTGAGGTAGATGTCGGCTTCCGGGGTGTTGCCCGCTCCGCCAATGTCAATGGCCACCACCGCCGCCGGCCCCAGGCAGTCGGGTTTCAACACGGTCATGCGCCCGGCCACTTTCACATCGGATGCCTCCACGATGTGCACGGTGGCCCCATCAGCGCTGGAAAAGACCAGCGCATCCTTGTTGGCGTCCAGCAGCCGGCCGGCGCTCAGGCCGGTGACGTACAAGATGCGGCTGGGGCGGGCCATGGCCCAGGTCATCTGGCCTTCCTGCAATTGGTAGCCGATGCGATAGTTGCCGGTGGGCCGGTCCACCAGGGCCACGTCCTGGCGCCCGTCCCCGTCGAAATCCCCGTTCACCACCAGCTCATATTTATTCTCATACACCCATACCGGGGCGGTGGCGGCGGACAGAACACCCGCGGCCAACAGCAATGCCGCCCAGGTGGCGGAAGTTTTTCCGCTCATTCCGAGAACTGATACATTCATGTTCATGCTAAAAGTTGGACGAATGTCCCCAAGGGACATTCATTTGTCAAACGAAAGCGTATTGACCCTGCGGCCCGATGGCCCTTAAGTTAGGGGGCGCCCCCGCAAGCTGAGGTCGCGGGAATGCAATTTTGACCGAAGACGTTGCCGTGGAACTAAATGCCAAAGAAGCCTGGCTGGCGAATCACCCATGGGAAACCGTGGTGGAAATCAACCGCGAACTGTGTGCCAAACCGGAAACCCCGCACCGCCCCGGGCCGGGGTATGAGGCCACCCGCCAAATCTGGGAAACAGCCCGCCAACAGCGGATGACTTTTCGCGAGTTTCTGGATTTGTGCCGCCGCTGCCATGCGGCCAATCCCTTTGCCTTTTTTAATGGCAACACCTTTGCCCGCGTGCTGGCCAAAATCCTGGAGCCGGTGTGCCAGCAACTGCCCTCGCTGGAGGCCACCATGCTGCGCACCGCTGCCGCGCACTATGTGGCGGGGGCCATTCAAGCCCGTGAATTATTGGATGTTTGCCGGCACGTGGACCTCGTGCTGCGCCAGCGCAACACCACCCCCGCCGCCTGAATCCGCCCATGGCCAACTTTCACATCGCCCAACTGGATGCCCTGCCTGCCGTGCGCTGCCCCTGCGGCCATGCCCGCCGCGCCTTTGCCGACCCGGGCCACGCCGCCAGTGTGCATATCGTCAACATCGAGGCTGATTCCCGGGCGCATTATCACAAAAAGATGACGGAAATTTACGTCATTCTGGAGGGCGAAGGCCATGTGGAATTGGACGGGCAGCTTTATCCGGTGAAACCCCTGACCGCCATTTACATCCAGCCCGGCTGCCGGCATCGGGCGGTGGGGAAATTGACCCTGCTCAACCTCCCCATTCCCGCCTTTGATCCGGCGGATGAATGGTTTGATTGAGCCGGCAGGAGGGCCTCAGCCCTGGGCGGCCACGAGCTTCTAGTCCAGGGCGGCCAGCTTGCGTTGGACCTCGTCGCGCAGCAGCGCGTCAATCAACACATCCAGTTCACCGTCCATGATGACCTGCAGATTGTAGATGGTCAGGTCAATGCGGTGATCGGTCACCCGATTCTGGGGAAAATTGTAAGTGCGGATCTTTTCGCTGCGCTCGCCGGTGCCCACCTGCTCCTTGCGTTGGGCGGCATATTTGGCGTTTTCCTCGGCCATTTTGCGCTCCAACAGGCGCGAGCGCAGGACGGTCAGCGCCTTGGCCTTGTTTTTCTGCTGCGAGCGTTCATCAGCGCAACGCACCATCAGGCCGGTGGGTTTGTGGATGATCTGCCCCGCGCTGTCGGTGGTGTTCACTCCCTGCCCCCCTTTGCCGGAGGCCCGGCACACATTGATCTCCAGCTCGTCCGGCTTGATTTCAATGTCCACCTCCTGCGCTTCCGGCAGCACGGCCACCGTCACCGTGCTGGTGTGGATGCGGCCCTGGGCCTCGGTGGCCGGCACGCGCTGCACGCGATGCACACCGCTCTCAAATTTGAGCCGCTGATAAACATCCGTGCCGCTCACACTGAAGATGATTTCCTTGAAGCCGCCCAGATCCGAGGGATTGGAGTCCAGTGATTCCACCTTCCAGCCCCGGGATTCGGCGTAGCGCGTGTACATCCGAAACAAATCGGCCGCAAACAGGGCCGACTCCGCCCCGCCCGCGCCGGCGCGGATTTCCATGATGGTGTTGCGGGAATCCGCCGGATGCGGAGGCAGCAGGCCACGCTGAATTTGCAGGGTGAGCCGCTCGATTTCCTGCTCCAGGCGGGCGGCTTCCTCCTGCGCCATCAGGGCCAGGTCGGAGCCGGGCGGCTCCGTCCGCAACAGCTCCCGGCTGGCCTCCAGGTCCGCCGTGGCCTTGAGCCACGCCGCGCCCGCGGCGGTCAGCTCCTTGAGCCGGGCATGCTCACGCGCCAGCTCCTGGGCGCGCTGCGCCTGCTCGAAAACCCGGGGATCGCTGAGCTGGGCCTCCACCTCCGCCAGCCGGCGACCAAATTTCTCAATGAAAGGCCGCAAGTCCATGGCCGGTAAAAACACCACGCCCGCAAGGGTTGAGCCTTGCGGGCGCGCCGGTGGGAAATAGCTATTTCCGCTTCTTCTTGCTGGCGGCGGCGGCCGCGGCCTGCGCGGCCTGCGTCTTGGCCAGACGCTGCTGGAACTTGTCCACACGCCCCGCGGTGTCCACAAACTTCTGCTGGCCCGTATAAAACGGATGGCACTTGTTGCAGATGCCGATGATGATGGTCGGCTTGGTCGAGCGGGTTTTAATCACGTTGCCGCAGGCGCAACGGATTTCCGCATCCACATACTTCGGATGAATTTCCGACTTCATATTCAAAATCCAATAGAGCCGCGAAAAATACCACGAAGCCCGCCTTTGACAAGCGGTTTTTTTGGGAAAATCCCACCCCCCCGCTGGCAACGGACGGCCGGGCAACCGCCGCCGCCCCCACCCCAATTCAGCGCAGATGCCTGCCGGCTTTACAAAAAGACTCCCGCAACGCAGGATGCTGCGCATGCGCGCCGTTACGGAGGGCGGGGAGAAACTGCCCGCCTGTTTTAATTTTGCGACGGATGTTTTTGATGCCTGGGCCTGCCGGCAACCCGAAGCCCTCGCCCTCTGGCACGTGCAAGCCGGCTCCTCCGAGGAAACCCGCCTGACTTTTGCCCAACTGGCCACCCTCAGCCGGCAGGCGGCCCATTTCCTGGCCCACTGCGGCATCGCGCCGGGGGACCGGGTGCTGCTCATGCTGCCCCGCATGCCCCAATGGTGGCTGGCCATGCTGGCCCTCACGCGGCTGGGCGCAGTGCCGGTGCCCGCCACCCTGCAGCTCACTGCGCGGGAGGTGGATTACCGCGTGGCCCTGGCCCAAATCCGGGCCGTCATCACCTGTCCCTCGCAGGTGGAGAAGTTCGCGCACTTTGACGGCCTGCGCCTGCTGTGCGGCGGCGAGGCGGCCGGGTGGATTGGCTTCGATGAAGGGGTGCAAAAAGGCCGGCCGGATTTCACCGCCCCCGCCACCCCGGCGGCCTCGCCCGCCATCATGTATTTCACCAGCGCCACCACCGGCGAGCCCAAGATGGTGTTGCACAACCAGGTCTCCTACGGCCTGGCCCACAAGGTCACCGGGGAGCTGTGGCTGGATTTGCAGCCCGGCGATTTGCATTGGAATCTCTCGGACCTGGGCTGGGCCAAGGCGGCCTGGTCCAGTTTTTACGGGCCCTGGCATCAGGGGGCCAGCCTGTTTGTGTATGATTTCCACGGGCGTTTTGAGCCACATGCCATCCTCGACACGCTGGCGCGTTATCCGGTCACCACCTGGTGCGCCCCACCCACCGCCCTGCGGCTCTTGGTGCGCGAAGATTTAAGCCGCTGGCGTTTTCCGCATTTGCGGCATTGTGTCACGGCCGGCGAGCCGCTGAATCCGGAGGTACT
The DNA here is from genome assembly GCA_026414565.1 of Verrucomicrobiia bacterium. NCBI lineage: Bacteria > Pseudomonadati > Verrucomicrobiota > Verrucomicrobiia > Verrucomicrobiia bacterium. Next base: position 33,622 of record JAOAIT010000030.1, on the reverse strand, counting down.
CCATCTCTGGCGTCAGGCCACCGGGCTGACGCTTTATGAAGGCTATGGACAAACAGAAACTGTGGCCTTGATTGCCAATCTCCGATGCTCCGGCCGCCCCGTGAAGCCCGGCTCGATGGGCCTGCCGACACCGGGGTTTGAAGTGGCGCTGGTGGATGACCACCTTCATCCGCTGGCCGGCCCGCATCAGGAGGGCGAAATTGCCATCCGCGTCAAGCCCCGCCGCCCGCTGGGTCTGTTTGTCGAGTACTGGAACAACCCCGAAGAAACGGCCCGGCAGTTTCAGGGGGACTGGTACCTCACCGGCGACAAGGCGGTGCGGGACGAGGAGGGTTATTACTATTTTCTGGGCCGCAAGGATGATGTCATCAAAAGCTCGGGTTACCGCATCGGCCCGTTTGAAGTGGAGAGCACCCTGCTGGAGCATCCCGCCGTGCTCGAGGCGGGTGTGGTGGGCAAACCGGACGCCATCCGCGGGCAGATCGTCAAAGCCTACGTCGTCCTGCGCCGCGGTTATTCCGCCAACGAGGAATTGAAACACCAGCTTCAACATCACTGCCGCCAGCTCGCCGCTCCCTACAAGTATCCCCGCGAAATTGAGTTTGTGCCGGAGCTGCCCAAAACCATCAGCGGCAAAATCCGCCGCCTGGAACTGCGCCAGCGTGCTGCCGAGGAAGGCGCCGCCCCCTCCGCCCCCACGGCTTGAGAAGCGCCCCGCCTCGCAGAGGAAACCGGCCGCCACCCGCGCGCGGTGGCGGAAAACTCAAGCCTTTTCCCCCGGCCCCGCGTGGGCCACCGGCAGGGTCAGCCGGAAGCGCGTCCCCTTGCCCGGCCGCGACGTGACCTGGATGCGTCCCTGATGCGCTTCGACAATGCGTCCCACCAACACCAGCCCCAGACCGGTGCCTTTGGCGCGGGTGGTGCTCAACAGGGGCGTAAAAGCGCGCCGGCATTGCTCAGCGCTCATGCCCTCGCCGGTATCCGTCACTTCGAGGCACACGTGCGTGGGCGGGCGCGCGGTGTCCCGGGGCAGCCGGCGGGCCGCCACGGTCAGCTCACCCCCCTGCGGCATGGCCTGCACGGCGTTGAGGACGAGATTGAGCAGGGCCTGCCCCAACTGCGTGGCATCGGCCCAGATGGGCGGCAGACCAGGCTCAAGCTGGCGTTGCCAGACAATGTTTTGCTGCCGCAGCTTGTGCCGCACCAGCAACGCCAGCTCGTCCAGCACCTGCTCCAGCGACACCGGGCCAAATTGCGGTTCGGCGCTCCGGGCAAAGCTCAACACCCGCTCCACCGTGCGATCCAACTGCTCCATCTTTTCGGTGATGATCCGCACGTCCGTGGCCCGCGGATCCTTCGGGGGAAACCGCAGATTCAACGAATGAAACAACATCTTGATCACCGTGAGCGGATTGCGGATTTCGTGGGCCACCTCGCCGGCCAGTAACCCCAGGGCACTGAATTTTTCCGCCTGCCGCAGGGCCTCTTCCAGGTCCACCACCCGCTCGTACAGCCGCGCCTTTTCGATGGCCACGGCGGACAAACCGGCCAGGGCGGTGAGGATGCGGATTTCCTCGTTGGAAAACACGTGCGGCCGGCTGGTGTACACATTCAGCACCCCCAGGCACCGCTGGCCAAACATCAACGGCGCGCTCAGGAGCGAGACCAGCCCTTCGCGGGCGGCCACCTCCACATGCTGGTAACGCTGGGAGATTTGCACGTTCTCCACCTGCAACACCTTGCGCCGCCGCACCACCGAGCCCACCAGGCTGTCCTCCACATTTAACCGCGGCTTGTTGACGTAGTCCGGCCCGGCGCCGTGCGCCGCGCGCAAATCCAGCCAGCGCCCCGTCTCGTCGAGCAACAGCAGCGAGCTGAGCCGGGCCTGCATGAGCTGGCAGGCCTGTTGGGTGATCGCGGCCAGCGCCTCGTCCAAATTCACGGTGGAGTTGATGATCTGGCTCACCGCCACCAGGCTCTCAAACAAGCGCGCCTTCAGGCGGTATTGCTCGTATTGCCAGGTCTGGCGGATCACCTGGGCGGCATGGGCCGAAAGCTCCTCCAGCAGGGACTGGTCTTCCAACGTAAAGGCGTGGAGTTTTTCCGAATCCACATTTAGCAGGCCGCGCACCTCCTCGCCCATGGCCAGGGGCACGGCCAGCTCAGAGCGCACCGCCGGGTGGGCCATCACATAACGGGGATCCTGGCGCACATCACCCACCAGCGCCGGCTGGCCGGTGCGCACCACCCAGCCCGTGATCCCCTCGCCCGCGCGCAACTTCAGTCGGCGCGCTTCGGGCGGCAGGCCGCAGGCGGCCTCGATCTCCAGAAAACCGGTGTGGGGATTGAGCAACACCAGCGAGCCGCTGGTGGCGCCGGTAAGCTGCACCGCCTGCTCCACAATCAGCTCCAGGGCCCGCTGCGGCTCCAGGGTGGAGTGCAGTACCTGGCTGACCTGATACAACCGTTGCAGGCGCTCATAACGCCGTCGCCATTCATCCGAGGCCTCGTTCACGGACTTCAATAAACCACAAAAAACGCAGATTGGCAGGCCAATAAAGATTTCCGCAGGGCAGGGACCCGGTGACCCCGCCGCAGCCGGCGCGCAGGCTTGGCTGGTGGAAAAAGGTCTGCTTGGCAAAGCCGTCCGGCCCCCTTACCATGCCACGCCATGACTGCAACGGAAGCCTTACAGATTTTTCGCGAGACCGGCGCCCTGCTCGAAGGCCATTTCATTTTGCGCAGCGGCCTCCGCAGCCGCCAATACTTCCAATGCGCGCTGGCCCTGCAATACATGCCGACCGTGGAGCGCTTCGGCGCCGCGTTGGCCGCCCAAGTCCGTCACCTGAACGCGGCCACGGTCATCGCCCCGGCGATGGGGGGGCTGGTCATCGGCCAGGAGGTTGCCCGCCAGTTGCGCTGCCGTTTCATTTTTGCCGAAAAGGAAGAAGGCAAACTCGTCCTGCGCCGCGGCTTCACCATCTCCCCCGGCGAGCGCCTCCTGGTGGTGGAGGACGTGGTCACCAAGGGCGGGCGGGTGCAGGAGACCCTCGACATCGTCCGCCAGCACGGCGGCGTGCCGGTGGCCGTGGCGGTGCTGGTGGATCGTTCCAACGGCACGGTGGATTTTGGGGTGCCGTTCCACAGCCTGATCAAAATGCACGTGGAAACGTTTGCTCCGGAGCAATTGCCGCCCGACCTGGCCGCCATCCCACCAGTGAAGCCCGGCAGCAAGTAACCGCGCCGCTTACCGCTTTTCGTGAATCCCACTGATCCCATCCTCCTGCTGCGCGAGCTGGTGGCCCTTCCCAGCGTGAATCCCTCGCTGCTCCCCCCAGGGAGTCCGGCGGATGGCGAGCGCCAGGTGGCGGATTTCCTGACCGCCGTGGCCGCCGCCGGGGGGTTGGAGGTGGAAAGACAGGAGGCAGCCCCCGGACGCTTCAACCTCTGGTTGCGCCTTGCCCCCTCCGGCCCCGTGCGCCGGCGCGTCTGGCTGGCCCCGCATTTGGACACCGTCCCGCCGGCAGACCCCGCGCAACTGCGGCCAGTGGTGCGCAACGGCCGGTTGTATGGCCGCGGGGCCTGCGATACCAAAGGCTCGGTGGCGGCCATGCTCGCCGCCCTGCTCGACATCGCCCGCCATGGGCCGCGTCCCGCCGGGGTGGAGATGGTTCTGCTGGCCCTGGTGGATGAAGAATACCATCAGGCCGGCTCACGCGCCGCGGCCGCCAGCGGCCGCCGGGCCGACCTGGCCATCATCGGCGAGCCGACCGCCTGCCGGGTGGTCACCGCCCACAAGGGCAACGCCTGGCTGCAAATCACCACCCGCGGCCGGGCCGCCCACGGCTCCACCCCCGAAAAGGGCCGCAACGCGGTGGAGGCCATGGGCCGGGTCATACAAGTGCTCAGCACCACCGGCCAAAACTGCCTGCGCCGGCGCTGCCATTCTTTGCTTGGTCATCCCACCCTGAGCCTAGGACGCATTGAAGGCGGCACCCAGCCCAACATTGTGCCTGACCACTGCACCCTCACACTGGACCGCCGCCTGTTGCCCGGCGAAACCGCCGCCACTGCCGCCCGCGAAATGCAAGAGTGGCTCCGCCGGGCGGGACTGCGCGGAGTGACGGTGGCCAACCTGAAGCCCGTCCCCTGCCCCGCCCTCTGCACGCCCGCCTCCCTGCCGCTCGTCCGGCAGTTGATGCAGGCCGCCCGCTGTGCCCGGCCTACGGGCGCGCCTTTCTTTTGCGATGCCGCCATCCTCGCCGCCGCCGGCACTCCCGCTGTCGTCTTTGGCCCCGGCCACGTGGCGCAGGCGCACACGGTGGATGAATACGTGAGCCTGGCCCAGGTCCGGCAGGCCACGGCGGTTTTGCGCCGTTTTCTCTCCTCCCTGGCGCCATGAGCACCGCCCAGCCATCCGGCAAGGAATCGCGCGCCAACTTCTTCCGGCAGAGCGGCTGGATGGTCAGTGCCACTTTGTTGGGCGGCGTTTGCATGTTTGCGGTGCACGTCATCTACCCCATCCTTGGCCCCCGGGAATATGGCCTGTTCACCACCCTGCTGGCCATGCTCAATGTGCTGACCATTCCGGCGCTGGGGCTGCAAACCACCTTCGCCCACCAAACCGCCGCCGCCCTCACTCCCGAGGACGAGGCGCGGCTGGCGGGCACCGTGCGCACGGTGCTGGGCTGGGCGTTGGTGGCCTGGCTGATCTTTGCGGGGGGAGTGTTTGTTTTCCGTGACTGGATTCAAAGCACCTGGGCCATTCATCAACCCCTGGCATTATGGATTGTGGTGCTCTTCACCCTGTGCCTGCTCTGGCAGCCGGTCCTCTTTGGGGTGCTGCAGGGACGCCAGGACTTCTTCTGGCTCGGCTGGGCGCTCATCACCAATGGCGCCGGCCGACTGGTGACCGCCCTGTCCCTGGTGTTTCTGGCCGTCTGGCTCAGCCCGCCGCCCACTGCCACGGCGGCACTCTTGGGCGCCCTGCTGGGCATTGCCGCTTCCGTCGTGCTGGCCGGATGGCGCACCCGCCACGTTTGGGCCGGCAAGGCCCGGGCGCCTTTTGTCTGGGGGCCGTGGCTGCGGGTGGTTATTCCGCTGACCCTGGGGCTGGGGGCCTTTCAGTTTTTGTTCAGTGTGGATGTGTTGCTGGTGCGCACTTTTTACCTGGAAGACCAAACCGGCAATTACAATGCCGCCGGCACCATCGGGCGCGGCCTGGTCATGTTCACCGCCCCGCTGGCTGTGGTCATGTTTCCCAAGGTGGTGCGCAGCCAGGCTCTGGGCCGGCGCAGCCAGGTGATGCTCGTGACCCTGGCCTCCGTGGCCGCGCTGGGGGTGCTGGCAGCCACCGCCTGCACCCTGCTGGCCTGGGGCATGGCGTATGTGGTGGCACACCCTGAATTTAATCCCGCCTGGCTGCCGGCCGGCATGCTCAAAGCTTTGCGTGGCAGCGCCACCAGCGTCCACGTCCTGGCCACCTTGATCCCCTGGTTTGTCTGGTGCATGCTGCCCTTAGCCCTGGGCAATGTGCTGCTCAACAACCTGCTGGCCCGCCAAAAGTACCGCGTCGTCCCCTGGCTGCTGCTGCTCATCACCGCCTATTTCGCCATGCTGGCCACCGGGGCCCCCGCCCCAGTGGCGGACGGCTCCTACCACCATTTCAAATGGGTCATTCAGCGGTTGGGCTGGTTCAGTCTTCTGTTTCTGGGCATCTGCGCCTGGTTCACTTTTCGCGGCCAGGACACCAGCCCGGCTGATCTGGCCCCCGGCCCCATTTCCGGAGACCAGTACTAGGCTGCCGCCATTCCCACCACCCCCTGGCGCGGGCCAAAGATTGCATCCCTGCGCCAATCCATTATGCTTCGCGCCAGGCGTTGTGCCCTCTGATATGCATCCAGCGCGGACGAATGCCCGGCCCGGGCTGCGGCCCCCACCGCCGCCCCCTGCCTGACTGCTCCACCCCTATGGCCTCCTCCCGTTCCAAGTCCCCTCCTGCCAAGTTGCCGCCGCCCGGCAAAACCCGCCGGCGCCGTGACGTCTCCTCCGCTCGCAAAACTGGACCAGCCGGCAACGCCTTGTGGCACCAACTAGCCATCGTGGTGCAGCACAGCGACGATGCCATTTTCAGCCTGCGCCGGGACGGCACCATCAACAGTTGGAATCCAGCCGCCGAACGCATTTTCGGACTGACCGCGGCGCAGGCACTGGGACAGCCGTTTCAATCGCTGTTTCCCCCCAACCGCCGCGGCGAAGCGGCCGTCATTCTCGAACGCCTGAAACGTGGTGAACACCTCAGCCGCTACGAAATCGAGCTGCCCCGCAAGGAGGGTCCGCCCCTGCATGTGGCCCTCACCCTCTCCCCCATCCGCACCCGCCCCCATCTGCCAGTCCGCGGCGCCGCCATCATCGCCCGCGACAATTCCGAGCAGAAACGGGCCGAGGAAAAACTGCGTCAATCCGAGGCGTTTTACCATAGCCTGGTCGAAAACCTGCCCCAGAACATCTTTCGCAAGGAGCTGGATTTGCGGTTTTCATTTGCAAACCACCGCTTCTGTCAACTCCTCGGCCGCCCGCTCGAGGAGGTGATTGGCCGCACCGATTATGATTTTTTTCCGCCTGAGCTGGCGGCGAAATATCAGGAGGATGACCGCCGCGTCATCCAGACGGGGGAGGCCTTTGAAACCGTGGAGATCAACCAGCCCCCCGGCGGCCGCAAGATTTACGTGCACGTGTGCAAAACGCCCATCCGCGATGCCTCGGGCAAAATCATCGGTGTTCAAGGCATTTTCTGGGACATCACCGCCAGCCGCGAGGCCGAGGAAGCCCTCCGCCAGAGCGAAGAACGTTACCGCACTCTGCTCAACAGTGTCACCGATTACATCTACACCGTGGAATTTCGCGATGGGAAACCTTTCGCCACCCGCCACGGCCCGGGCTGTCTGGCCGTTACCGGCTACTCCCCGGAGGACTACGCCGAGGCGCCGTATCTCTGGTATCTGATGATCCACCCCGAGGACCGGGAAAAGGTGGTGAAAATGCTCGATCAAATCCGCGCCGGCCATACGGAGCCTCTGGAGCATCGCATCATCCATCGCGATGGCTCTGTGCGCTGGGTCCGCAACACCCAGGTGCCCCGTAAAAATGAGCAGGGCGAGGTGGTGGCTTATGACGGCCTGATTTCCGACATCACCGAGCGCAAGGAAGCCGAGGAAAAACTGCGCCAGGCCAACCTGGAGCTCTCCGCCAGCCGCGATCAGTTGATGCGGGCGCTCCAGGACCTCAACAAGTCCCACGAAGAATTAAAGGCCGCGCAAATGCTGCTCATCCGCGCCGAGAAAATGGAAACCGTGGGCCGCCTGGCCGCCGGCCTGGCCCATGAAGTCAAAAATCCCCTCGCCATCCTGCTCTCCGGCATCGAATACCTGGAAGGCACCCCGGCCGGCAAATTGGAGGACGTCAAATTGGTGCTGGAGGACATGCGCGTGGCCCTGACGCGGGCCGATGGCGTCATCCGCAGCCTGCTGGACTTCGCGGCGGCCCAGGAACTCGGGGTGAAACCGGAAAACCTCAACACCGTCATCGAGCAGCCGCTGGCCTTGATGCGCCACGATTTCTCCAAAGTGGGGGTGCAGGTGGTCAAGCGCCTGGCGCCCGACCTCCCCCCGGTGCCCATGGACCGGAATAAAATCGAGCAGGTGCTCGTCAATCTCTTCATGAACGCCCTGCAGGCCATGCCCGAAGGCGGCGTGCTCACCGTCACCACGCGGGCCCGCACCCTGGCCCCGCGGGAGGGCGCCGCCATGAGCGTGCGCGGCGGCGAGCGTTTTCACCCCGGCAACCAGGTGGTGGAGGTGCTGATTGAGGATACAGGCATCGGCATTCCCGCCGAAATGATGGCGCGCCTCTACGAGCCCTTCTTCACCACCAAACCCGCCGGCAAAGGCACCGGCCTGGGACTGGCTGTTTCCAAGAAAATCCTTGAAATGCACGGAGCTGACCTCCACATTTCTAATCGTCAGGAAGGCGGCGTGCAGGTGGTCATCACCTTCAAAATATGACCCGCCTCGCCGGCGGCCCGTATGGAAAAAAAACGCATATTGATCATTGATGACGAAGCGACGTTCACCCGGATGGTGCGCCTCAACCTCGAAAAAACGGGCAAATATGAGGTGCGCGAGGAAAACCGGGGACGCCGGGGGGCCGCCGCCGCGCGGGAGTTCAAGCCGCATCTGATTTTCCTAGACGTCATCATGCCCGATGCCGACGGCGGCGAAGTTGCCGCCCACATTCAGGCGGACAACCGTCTCAAGGATGTCCCCATCGTTTTCCTGACCGCCACCGTCTCCAAACGCGAGGTGGGCGACACCGGCGGCACCCGCGGCGGGCTGTTCTTTCTGGCCAAACCGGTGACGCTCGAACAGCTTGAAGCCTGCATTGCCCGGCACATCCCCGAGGTGGCCGCAGTCCCGGAAAACGCGGTGAATCCGCCCCCCGCAGGCCCCCAGGAAGGAACCGCACCGGGCACCGCCGTCTGAAAAATTCCGCACCCCCCGCCCATGAAACGCCTCATCCCGCCCGCTGTGCGTCGCGCCTTGCGGGCAGGGTTGGCCCGCCTGGGCTATGACCTGGTCAACCAGCGCGAATGGGGCCGCGATCCTCTCAATGACGTACAAACCATCTGCCGCACGCGGCCGCCCCAGCTCATTTTCGATGTCGGCGCCAACCGCGGCCAGTTCCTGGGCCGGCTTTTGGAGAAATTTCCCCAGGCCCGCATCCACGCCTTCGAGCCTTTCCCCCAGGTCTTTGCCGCCTTGCAGGAGCGGGCGGCAGCCCACCCCAACGTTACGCCGCACTGCCTGGCCCTGGGGGAAACGGACGGCACCAAAACTTTTTATTTGAACAAGGTGGACGTCACCAATTCGCTTTTGGCCACCGCCCCGGCAGCCAAACAATATGAGCCGGGCGGCTGGCAGGAGACGCTGGGCACGCAGCAAGTGCCCGTGCGCCGGCTGGATTCCTTTTGCAGAGAACATGCCCTTACCCACATTGATTTACTGAAGGTGGACGCCCAAGGGTATGACCTGCGCATATTGCAGGGAGCAGGCGGATTGTTGGCAGAACACCGTCTCCGATGCCTGCTGGTGGAAGTGTTGTTCGTTCCGCTTTATGAAGACCAGGCCTATTTCCATGAAATCTATGAATTCCTGTGGCAACGACATTACCACCTGGTGGGGCTTTATGAGATAAACCGGGCGCCAGATGGCACTGCCAAATGGGCCGATGCCCTTTTCCTCAGCCATCCACCCTCCCCAGCCTCTTAACCACCTCCACCCGCGCATGGCTTCCTCCTCTCCTCTGACAGTCGCGTACGTGGCGGGCTGCGCCCCCGGGGATGTGCGGCACTGGTCCGGCACCACCCATTTCATGGGCCAGTCGCTGGCCCAGGCCGGCCTGAACGTGCGGCATCTGGGCCCCTTTCACGTCCCCGGCCATTGGTGGCGGCACTTTAAATACCACTTCTACCGCCGTCTCCTGCGCCAAAATTATCTGGCCTTGTACGATTTGGGCCGGGCCAAAGCACTGGGGCGGGCGGTCACCGCGGCGGTGGCCCAACAACCGGCGGACGTCGTCCTGGGCTCTTTTGGCGACCACCTCGCCTTTTTGGAAACCAACCTGCCGCTGGTGGTCTGGACGGATGGCACGTTCATCCGCATGCGCAATTTTTACCCCGATTATCAAAACCTTTGCGCCGCCACCCTCAAGGCCGGCGAATGGATTGATCGCACCGTGCTGCAACGCTGCCGCCTGGCGGTCTTTGCCACGGACTGGGCCGCCGAAAGCGCCCTGCGGCATTACGGTGTGGACCCCCACAAGGTGCATGTCATCCCCTTCGGCGCCAATCTGGAGTGCCATCGGACGCTGGCGGACATCGAAGCCCTCATCGCCGCCCGGCCGGAGTCCCCCTGCCGCCTGCTCTTTGTGGGACGCCTCTGGGAGCGCAAAGGCGGCGATCTCGCCATGGCTGTGGCCGCCCGCCTGAACGCCCTGGGCCTGCCCACCGAGCTGACGTTGGTGGGCAGCCGTCCGCCGCACGGTCAGGCCGTGCCGGCCTACGTCAAGGTTCGCGGTTTTATTGACAAAAGCACCGCTGCCGGGCGGGCGGAATTGGACCGGCTGTTTGCCGAATCGCATTTTTTGCTCCTCCCCACGCGGGCCGAAGCGTATGGCATCGTGTTTTGTGAGGCCGCCTCCTTTGGCCTGCCCAGTCTGGCCACGGCAGTGGGCGGGGTACCCTCCATTATCCGCGAAGGTTTGAACGGCCACACCTTTCCGGCCAGCGCCGGGCCCGACCTCTACGCCTACCAGATTGAACGGCTCATGCGGCGTTATTACGAATATCGCTTGCTGGCGCGCAACGCCTTCCTCGAATACCAGCGCCGCCTCAACTGGCCCAGGGCGGCGCAACGCATGCGCGCCCTGCTGGAAAAAATCACCGGGCGAGATTGATCCCGGGGCGGCGCCCCTCACCAATCCCCATCCGTCAGCAGCGCCGTAATGCGCCGCGCCAGGTCCTGCGCCAGCAGCGGCGTGGCCTGGCGCTCCGTGCTGTTCAAATCCGCGCCCACCCGCACCGTGGTGGTGCCGGTGACTTCCCGATCCAAAATGACCTTCCCGGAGGCCCTTTCCACCGCCTTGACGCGGGCGGTGATGGAAAGCGCGTAATCCTGCACACTGACCAAATCCTGCGGTTGAAAACTCACCGGCGAGCGGGAAAATCGCGTCACCGTCCCCGTGACCACAATGTCGGCGTCACCATCCGTGTTCAGGTGAAACGTCCCGTCCTGCTGCAAGCTCTTGCGCAGCGCGTGCGTCACCGGCTCACCCAGCCGGGGTTCCATGGTTTGATTTTGGAAAGGTTTGACGAAGATGCTGCGCTCGCCCGCGGCCAGCCCGTTGCTGGGGCCCAACCGATAACCCGCGCACCCGGTGAGGCCCACCACCAGAATGCACCACCCTGCCCAAAATACGCGGCTGCGGGACCTCATACCTTCCCTGTTACTTGGCTTCCGCCGCCGGTTTCTCGGCCGGAGCGCTTTCCTGGCGCGGCCCCAGCATCTTGTTCAGAACCTCCAGGCGTTTGCGGGCAGTCTCAGCGAAAGGCGACTTCGGATCCATGGCCAGGCATTCATTGTAGTAAATGCGCGCGCCCTCGTAGCGCTTGCGTTTGTCGTAGAACCGGGCCACCTGGAAGCTTCCCCGCGCCTGCTCTGTGCGCAATAATTCAATGTTCTTCCGCGCTTCCGGCACCCGCGGATCATCCGGAAACAGCGTGATGAAATCAGTGAACGTGGCCACCGCCATGTTGGCGGCGTTTTGATCGTACTCGGAGGTTTGGGATTGGCGCATGTAGGCCAGCCCCTGTTTGAAGGTGGCATCGGCGGCGATTTCCTTCCGATCGTAGTAACGATCGGCGGCGCGCTCATAAGCCTTGGCGGCGCTGAAGTTGTCCGGCGCCTTCTTGAACAACCCGCGCTTGTTCTCATGCGCCTGCCCGATCTTCATCTGCGCCTGCGCAGAAATGTCCGTGTACGGCCCATTCTGAATGATTTTCTCGTACATCTCCGCCGTCTTGTCCATGGACCGGTACAACGGCACCAAACCCAGCACCCGGAACCACTTGCCCGCCAGGTAGCTGTTGGCAATCTCAAACTGCCGCTGCATCACCTCCTCGTACTTTTCGTACTTCGGATATTTTTCCAACAACTTCTGGTACTCGCGAAAGGCCTTCTCCCCGTTGCCTTTGGCCTCATAGCAGCGCGCCACGTAATATTGAGCCTCCGGGGCATAATCTGACAGCGGCCATTGGGCCACCGTGCGGCGCGCCGCCCGCAGGGCCAGGCTGTAATCCCTCTTTTCAAACGCCTGTTTGGCCACCTCGAGCTGGTCTTTGGCGCGGCCTTTGACCCATTCCCCCTTCGAGCCTACCGGCTCGTAATACCATCCTTCCCCCGGCTTGTACACCAGCGGAGCCGGTGATTCAAAGGTGAAGGCCAGCAGCACTGCCACCACCCACAACCAGCGCATTGTCCAACAATTCATAAAGCGCAACCGTACTGTTACGGCGCACCCAAGTCAAGGGGCGGCACGGGCGCCGGCTGGCCCGCTGGCCGCTGGTCGGCCGCGGCCAGCGCGGTGGCATGCCATGGCCCCACCTCGTCACTGCGAGTGACGCAATACCCCAGGTCCCGCAGCAGGCCATCTTCCAGGGCGTAAATCCAGGCATGCACGGAGAGCACCTGGCCACGCTGCCAGGCATCCTGCACCACCGGGCACTGGCTCACATGCAACGCCTGCTCCAGCACGTTCAGCTCGCACAGACGCAGGACTTTCGCGGCGTCGTCGGGCAGGGCGGCAAGGCGCGCCTGATGCTGCTCCGCCACCTGCCGCACCTGCCGCAGCCAGTGATCCACCAGTCCCAGCCGGTCCCCCCGCAAGGCCGCCTGCACCCCGCCGCAACCGTAGTGGCCGCATACAATGATGTGCTCCACCTTCAAAACCTCCACGGCAAATTGAATGACCGCCAGGCTGTTCATGTCGCTGGGAGCCACCACATTGGCGATGTTGCGATGCACAAACATCTCGCCGGGCAGAAGGCCGGTAATTTCATTGGCCGGCACCCGGCTGTCGGCACAACCGATCCACAGGAACTTGGGCCGTTGCTGCCGGGCCAAAGTGGCAAAAAAACCGGGCTGGCGGGCCTCCATTTGCCGGGCCCATTTTTGATTGTTGACAAGCAGGGACTGAAGCGTGCGCATGGCCACAACTTAATAAACCACGCCCCAAACGCCAAAACTTTTATGCAGCCGGCCGGCCCTTCCCTGCCGCCACCGGCAATTTTTCTAGAATCTCGCGCAGGGCCCGCACGGTTTTGCGCGCGTGCTCCTCCTTGATGATCAAGGGCGGCGTGAAGCTGATGACCTCCCCATGCTCGCCCTCAGGCAGGACGATAAATCCGCGGTGCAACATCTGCTTGACCACCTGCATCGCCTCCGCCCCCGCCGGCTGGCCCTCCCGGCGCAGCTCCAGGCCCAACATCAATCCCAACCCCCGGGCCTTCACTTCCAAGGCCCCGCAGCGCGGCTCCAAGGTTTTAAGCTCGGCCAGGAACGCCGCCCCCACTCGTGCGCTGTGCTGCACCAGATTTTTCTCCTCAATCTCGCGCAGATGGGCCAGGGCCATGGCACATCCCACCGGATTGCCCAGAAACGTGCTGGTGTGGATGGCCTCGCCCCGGCTGGGCGGCCATGCCCGGTTCATCAACCCGGCATGGCCCACACACGCCGACAAGGGAAATCCCCCGGTCAATGCTTTGCCCAGGCAGATCAAGTCCGGAACCACCCAGTTGTGCTCACACGCAAACCACGCCCCCGTGCGGCCAAAACCCGTGTAGATCTCATCCACGATCAAGAGCGCTTCGTAACGATCGCATAACTGCCGCAAGTCCGGCAGAAAATGCCAGGGCGGAAGGCGAATGCCCCCGCGGGCCTGGATGGGTTCAACCAAGACCGCCCCCACCTCGCCACTCTCCAGCAGGGCTTCGACCTGTCCCAGCGGGCTCTGTTTGGCTCCTTCCCTGCCGCGTGCTGTCGAAATGGGCATAACCGACAGCACGACCGGCGGACTGCCCAACACATCATGTTCGTTCCCGATGGGAAAAGGCACAAATTGACCAAATTGCGCCAACTGGGAGAGAAAGGGTTGCCGAAAGAAGGGGCGATGCGTGGCATTCAGCGCGCCGTAGCCCAATCCATGATACCCCCCTTCAAAGGCAATTATACCGCGCCGGCCCGTGGCCAGATGGGCGGTCTTCAGCGCTGCTTCCACAGCCTCAAAACCAGAGTTGCAAAAAATGGTTTTGCCCCACCAGGAGCGGATTTTTTTGAGCGGATGGGAACATTTGTTTTTCCAGCGTTCAAAGGTCAGCCGGCTCAAGGTTTGGGCCAGCTCCGCTTTGAGGGGATGGGGATGCACATCGCCCATGGCGTGGGGCAGCCGTTCCAGTTGTTGTTGAGCCGCCTTGACCACGCGCCTGTTGGCGTGCCCCGCCGCCGCCACCCCAAACGCAGCCGTCAGATCCAGATACTTTCGCCCCTCCGCATCCCACACGTGCAAACCATGCGCCCGCTCCCATACGATGGGCCACGAACCATCCGGGGCAATGAAGGTGACGTTGGGCGATTCATAGCGGTGAAGCCGCTCCAAGGTTTTGCGGCTCACCGACCCGTAGGCATAATCTTTGCGCGGCATGGTCTGGATCAGACACCCCGCTGATCGGGGGCCCAAATGATTTTGTGCAACTGGGTTTGGAAACGCACCGGCAGGCCGTCGGCCAGAATGCGCCCCGCCAGCTCCTGCCGGCTGAGCGGCACATGGCCTGCAGGCAACGGCTTGAGCGAAGGATCCCGCTGCGCCTCCGTCAACGGGGCCGCCCATGAAAACAGCACCGGGCAAAGCTCCGCCAGCCGCCGGCTGGTCACCTGCTCGCGGGCCCATTCATAATCCTGATGGGAAGTGATGACGAATTTCAGTTCATCTGTGGCTTTAAGATGCTTGAGATTTTCCCAACGGTTGCGCGCCGCCTCCCCGCTGCCGGGGCATTTAAGGTCCACAATGCGCCGCACCCGGCCATCCACCGGCGCAATGTCCAGCGCGCCGCTGGTCTCCAGCAGCGTGACATACCCGGCATCGCACAAGGCCGCCAGCAGGGGCAGGCTCTGGGGTTGCGCCAGCGGCTCGCCGCCGGTGACCTCCACCAGGGGCAGGGGCAGCAGACCGCCCCGCTCCCGCCACGGCGCCGCCAGCCTTCGCACCTCCTGCATAATCTCCTTCAGCTCCAGCCGCCGGCCTTCCGTGAACGCATAAGCGGTATCGCAATAGGAACACCGCAGCGGACAGGCGGTCAGGCGCACGAAAACACACGGCAGCCCGGCGAAAGTACTTTCGCCTTGCACACTCAAAAAGATTTCGTTCACCACCAGCGATGCCGCCGCCATGCCCGCATCATACGGCAAATTAACCAACCGGCAACTCGCCATCGCGCCCGGCCCGCGGGCGGCCCCCGTGGCCCGGCGGCCCGCCTTGACATCGCGCCACGCATGAGACACCTTGCGGATGTCGTATTATGATTTTGGCGTGGCTTGGTATAGACCTGATTCTGATCGTGCTGTTTGCCTTTGCGCTGCCGGCAGCCTTCTTGTACGTCATCCGCCGCTGGCTCCAAAACAGCGAAAAGGCCGACGGCACTGCCGAAGGCCATCCCCCGGAAGCCGGCCAGTCCTCGGCCCATTAAACCCTGACTCCGCAGTCCCCCGCGCGGTCCGCCGGGGGTATAAACCGCGGCAGTCTGGGTTCCCCCTTGGCAAAGCGAGCCGGCGCCTCTACCTTTCGGACGTCGTTAACATCAGATGATGCGGCATCATCCTGTCCGGGCATTGAGTGACCCCTCGTTGCGCGTTCCTCCGCGCACCACCTGGGAGGTCATCCGCCGCGTCTGGGTCTTTCTGCGCCCCTACCGCGGCCTGGCGGCGGCCAATCTGGGATGCGCGGTGCTCTCGCTGGCCTTCGCCTTCGTGTACCCCAAGCTGGCCCGCTATATCATTGACGAAATCATCGCCAAAAACCAGACGGCCCGGCTGGGCTGGGTCTGCCTGGCGCTGGCCGGGGCGTTTCTCCTGCGGGAGGTCTTCAACAGCCTGCGCATCCGCATCAACAACATCTTCGAGCAAAACGTGATTTACGACATGCGCCGCGCCGTGTACGGCCGCCTGCAACGCCTGCCCGCGGCCTGGTTTGATCAGCGGGCCTCGGGCGACTTGATGACGCGAGTCATCGAGGATGTCAACAGCGTGGAGCGCGTGCTCATTGACGGCACCGAGCAGGGCACGGTGGCGCTGCTGAGCGTGGTGGGGGTGATGATCATCATGTGGCTGGCCTCGCCCACGCTGGCCCTGGTGGCCATGGTGCCCCTGCCGTTGCTGGTGGCCGGAGCCTTGTGGTACACGCTCACCGCCCATCAACGCTACCGCGCCCAGCGCGAGGCCGCCAGCGCCATGAATGCCCTGCTCATGGACAATCTGCAGGGCGTGCGCCAGATCAAGGCCTTCGGCCGCGAGCCCCATGAAGATGAGCGTTTCGCCCGGCGCGCCGAGGCCATGCGCCGCGGCATGTTGCAGGTCATGCTGGCCTGGGCCCTGTACTCCCCCGCCATGGCCTTTTGCTCCTCCCTGGGCATCGCCCTGGTGTTGTGGGCCGGCGGCCGCCAGGTCATGCAGGGGGAGCTTTCCCTCGGCCAACTGGTGGAGTTTGTCTTCTACCTGGGCCTTTTTTACGAGCCGATTGGCCGCCTGCATGGCCTGAATCAAATGCTCCAGAGCGCGCGCGCCGCCGGCGAGCGCGTTTTTGACATCCTCGATACCCCGCCGGAGCGCACCGCCGGCCGCACCCGCGAACTGGGCCGGGTGCGGGGCGAGGTGGTGTATGAGCAGGTGGGCTTCCGTTACAGCCCCGAACGGGTGATCCTCAAAAACATCCATCTCCACGCCCGGCCGGGCCAGATGATCGCGCTGGTGGGCCCCACCGGCGCCGGCAAATCCACCCTTGTCAACCTGCTGCCGGCCTTTTACGAGCCTACCGAGGGGCGCATCCTGATTGACGGCGTGGACCTCAGCACCGTCACGCTGGAGTCCCTGCGCCGGCAGATCGCGGTCGTCAGTCAGGAATCATTTTTGTTCAATGGCACCCTGCGGGAAAACATCCTTTATGGCAAACTCAACGCCACCGAGGAGGAAATGATCGCCGCCGCCCGCGCCGCCAATGCCCACGACTTCATCGCGCGCCTGCCCCGCGGCTATGACTCCCACGTGGGCGAACGCGGCGTCAAACTCAGCGTGGGCGAAAAGCAGCGCGTGAGCATTGCCCGGGCCCTGCTCAAGGACGCGCCCATCCTGATCCTGGACGAGGCCACCGCCAGCGTGGACACCGCCACCGAAAAACTCATCCAGGAAGCCCTGGAACGGTTGATGGCCGGCCGCACCAGTTTCGTGATCGCCCACCGCCTGAGCACCATCCTCAAGGCCGATCAGATTCTGGTGCTGCGGCACGGGGAAATCGTGGAACGCGGCACGCACGAGGAACTGCTGGCCGCCGACGGCCTCTACGCCCGCCTGGCGCGCATCCAGAACACCACCTTCATCGAGGAAAGTTTTGCCAAACTCGGCGCCGATTAAGGCCCCGCCCGCCTATTCCCATTCAATGGTGGCCGGCGGTTTGCTGGAAATGTCGAGCACCACCCGGTTGACGCCGTTGACCTCGTTGATGATGCGGTTGGAAAGCCGCTCCAGCAAATCGTAGGGCAGCTTGACCCAGTCCGCCGTCATGCCGTCCTGCGACTCCACGGCCCGCACCGCAATGGTGTAATCATAGGTGCGTTCATCCCCCATCACCCCCACGCTGCGGACGGGCAGCAGCACGGCAAAACTCTGCCAGATGCGATAATACCACCCGGTGGCCTTCATCTCCTCCACCACAATCGCATCGGCATGGCGCACAATCTCCAGGCGCTTGGGCGTCACCTCCCCCAGGATCCGCACCGCCAGACCCGGCCCCGGGAAAGGCTGCCGGTACACGATTTCCTTGGGCAGCCCCAGCTCGGCGCCCAGCCGCCGGACTTCGTCCTTGAACAGGCATTTGAGCGGCTCCACGAGCTGAAACTTCATCCGTTTGGGCAGGCCGCCCACGTTGTGATGGCTCTTGATCAGGGCCGCCGGGTTGCCCCCGATGGGCACCGATTCAATCACGTCCGGATACAACGTCCCCTGGGCCAGAAACCGCGCCTTGCCAGCGCGTTGCGTGGCGGCCTCAAACACCTCAATGAAGGTGCGCCCGATGATCTTCCGTTTCCGCTCGGGATCGGTCACGCCTTTCAACCGCCGCAAAAACAGCCGGCTGGCATCCTCATATTGCAGCCGGATCTTGAAATGGCGCCCGAAAACCTCCTGCACCGTCTCCGCCTCACCCTGCCGCAGCACGCCGTTGTTGACAAAAATGCACGTCAACTGATCCCCGATGGCCCGGTGAATCAGCGCCGCCGCCACGCTGGAATCCACCCCGCCGCTCAACCCCAGGATCACCCGCTCCCGCCCCACCTGCTGCCGGATTTCCTCCACCGCCTGCTCGATGTAATTGCGCATCGTCCAGCCGCGCCCGCACCCGCACAGGCCGTGCACAAAGTTGCTGAGGATCTCCATCCCCCGCGGCGTATGCACCACTTCGGGATGAAACTGCAGCCCGAACATCTTTTTACGGCGATGCTCAATGGCGGCATGCGGCGAGTTGGCCGTCACCGCCACCGTCTTGAAGCCGGTGGGCAGCTTGGTCAGCCGGTCTCCATGCGAATTCCACACCTGAAACTCCGGCGGCAACTTCCGAAACAACGGACATTCGTTGTCGGTCACCGTCAACACCCCCTTGCCGTACTCGCGCCGCTGGCCGCGCTCCACCCGCCCGCCCAGGAAGTGCGCCAGCAACTGCATGCCATAACAGATGCCCAACACCGGCAACCCCAGCTCAAAAATGCCAGGATCAGGCAGCGGCGCCTTTTCCGCATACACACTGGCCGGCCCGCCGCTCAGAATGATGCCCGCCGGCTTCTGGGCGGCCAGCTCGGCGGCCGGGGTGTGATAGGGTTTGATGAGACAAAACACCTGACACTCGCGAATGCGCCGGGCAATCACCTGCGTGTATTGCGAGCCAAAATCCAAAATGACAATGTGTTCCATGAATCAGTAATCCGTAATCACGCTGAACCTCAGAGGCCAATCACCAGGAGCAGGGCTGAGCCCCATCCCGCAGCCGCCAGCCAGGCCAGCTAACCCAAGGGGTGGTCATGGCCGCCTGCATGATGCAATTCAAACAATCGTGAACTTCCACGGCGGCGGGCCGCTTATTTCTTGGGCACAATGGAAACCTCGCCGTTGGCCGGGTTGTATTTGATTTCCATGCCCGCCGGGGGCGGCGGCAGGGCGCCCAGGTATTTCTCGCTCACCAATTCCTGCAAATCGCGGGGATACCGGTCCTCCTGCGCATAAAACAACTGAATGGCCTGCCGCAAGGCCGCCAAATCCACCGTTTTTTCACTGACCCTTTTGGCCTGCGCCGCCGCGCCCAGATAATCCACCGGCGCGGTGAGCGGATTGCCGCTGCCGGCGGTGTTGGTGGCCGGCGCCTTTTGATTCGGGCTTTTTTGTTCACAACCCACCGCCCCCACCAATGCCAGCACCGCCAGCCCCGTTAAAAACGTTTTCATGCGCCTATCATACGCCACCCAGTCGCTTCCGCCAATCCTGATTTGCCCGCGGATTCGACTGGCGGCAGGTCCGTCCCCGCGTTACAAATCAAAGCCGCAATACCATGCAGGTAAAACTGGCTTACGGACGGCACGGACTCACGGTGGATTTCCCCGATGACATAACCACCGTCATCGAGCCGCGCGAAGTGCCCGGCCTGCCGGACGAAGCCCAGGCCGTGCGCCATGCACTCGAGCAACCCCTGGGCTGCCGGCCCTTGCGGGAATGGCTGAAACCGGGCGTGCGCGTGTGCATCACTTTCACCGATCTCACGCGCGCCACCCCCAATGAGCGCCTGATCCCCTGGTTGCTGGAGTACTTGCACCCCCACGTCCCCCCCGAACGCATCACGCTGCTGAACTCCCTGGGCACCCACCGCCCCAACACCCCCGCCGAGCTGGAGCAAATGCTGGGTGCGGACATCGTGCGCCGCTACCGCATCGAACACAATGACCCCGAAAACGAGGCGGCGCATGTCCAGGTAGGCAAGTTAAGCGATGGCACCCCGCTGCTGTTGAGCCGCCATTTGATGGAAGCGGAGGTGCGCATCATCACCGGCTTTATCGAGCCCCATTTCTTCGCCGGCTTCAGCGGCGGCCCCAAAGGGCTGGTGCCGGGCGTGGCCCACCAGCGCACCGTCCTGAGCAATCACGGCCCGCGCAACCTCAGCCATCCCCATGCCACCTTCGGCATCACCCATGGCAATCCCTTGTGGGAGGAGCTGCTCGCCGCCGCGCGACTGGCCGGCCCCGTGTTTCTGTGCAACGTCACCCTCAACACCCACCGGCAAATCACCGGCGTGTTTGCCGGCGACCTGGAAACGGCGCATCAGGCCGGAATCGAGTTTGTGCGCCGCGTGAGCATGTGCCCGGTGGCCCAAGCCTTTGATATCGTTGTCACCACCAACAGCGGCTACCCCCTCGACCTCAACCTCTACCAGGGCGTCAAAGGCATGGCCGCCGCGGCGCGCATTGTTCGTCCCGGCGGCTGCATCCTCCTGGCGTGCGAATGTTCCGACGGCCTGCCGGCCGGCAGCGCGTACGAGCGCTGGCTGCGCGGAGCTTGTTCCCCCGCGGAATTGCTGGCCCAGGTGCTCGCCAGCCCCACCGTTCAACCCGATCAGTGGCAGGTGCAAATCCAGGCCCAAATCCAACAAAAGGCGGAGGTGCTCCTCCACAGTGCGCTCCCCCCGGAGACCGTGCGGGCCGCCCTCCTAAGCCCCTGCCGGGACATTGCCGCCACGGTGCGCGAGCGCCTGCGCGCGGCGGGCGCCGGCGCGCGGGTGGCCGTCCTGCCCCACGGGCCGCTCACCATTCCCTACCTCAGCCAGGCGGCCGACACCCCCTAATCTCCACTCCGCCCCAGGCCGGACGGAGTCAGCGCCAGGCTCAACAATTCCAGCCGGAAAAACAGCCGCCGGGCCTCCTCGGACTGGATGGCATCAGGCATGGACGGCTGTAATTCCAAGGCCTCCACCCGCATGTGCAGGTAACGATTTTCCAGATCGGCCAGGAACCGCCCGAAATCATGGAAACGCGCCCGCCCGTTCAAGCCAAACGACACCGTGGCATAGGGGGTATTGGTGCCGGGAATTAAAGGATCAGCCGCTTTGGGCGGCTCCACATCCGACACCAGAATGCCCGGCGCCCGCGGGTTCAAAAAACGCTGAAGCTGCCAGCGGTAGACGTCCCCCGTCGGCAGCTCGCGCTCCAGCTCGCGCAAGGCGTTGCTGGCCGCCAGCAATTGGGCCTGCAATTGATCCCACTGGGCCGCCAGCTTGCGCGTTTCCTCGGCCTGCTCCAGCCAGTGGGACCGTTGTTCCCGCGCCTGGGCCAGCAGGTGTTGCTCGGTGCGGATCACCAGCCAGTAATACGCCCCCACCACCGCAGCGCTGATGCCCACAATCATCAGCAATAGCTGTTTATCGCGATCGTTCATGCAGAGGTTATTCCACCAATAAACATTCGATGTTAATCAGCGCGAAGCTCGCTCCCGGATTGGCGGTGTCCGGCTGCCGGCTGGACCGCTGCTTCAACACCACGCTTTCCGGGCCGGGCAGCCGTTTCTTGAAATAGGGGTTGGACGCCAGCGCATCAATAAACGCATCCGTCGCGCCCAGTTCCGAGTAATCCTTGGCATGAATGTTCAGCACCATCGCCTCCCGCTGCTCCTGCTTTTTCCCCTTGGCAACGGTGAGCGGCGTGCGCTGCACGGTGATGCGGGTGATGACGATGTCCTCCACCAGCGAGCGTTGCAGAGCGTCCAACAGCGGCGCCACCAAGTACCGCGAGGCCGCCTGCTGCTGCAGGGACTGGATGCGGCTGCGATACCCTTGCACGCTCTTTTGCAGCACCCGCGCCTCGGCCGCCCGGCGTTGCAGCAAAGCCAGGGGGTCCGATTTGAGCGAGGCGTTTTCCGCCACCAACTTCCATCCCAGCACGGCGCTCCACAGCAGCATGAGCGCGCAAATCACCCCCGCCACGGCAAAGGCGATCCGCACCGGGCTGCGCTGGCGCCGCAGCTCCTCAGCCAGTTGCGTGGCCAGCAGGTTCAAACCGCGTGGAATGGCCTCCAGCGCCTCCATCGCCGCCCCCACCGCCCCCATGAACAGCGGCATGTCCCGCTTGAAGGCCGCGGCCCGGTCCGGACTGAGATTCAAGGTGACATTGTCCGGCAGGTGCCACGGACGGCAGGGCAAATGCGTCATCTTCTCAATGATTTGCAGAATCTGCGGCGAACGCGCCGCCCCCCCCGAGAGGTAAACCGTGCTGACTTTCTGCTCGAACTGCGACTCAAAAAAGTCCACCGAGGCCTTTAATTCCTGGGCCAGCGGCGCCAGCAGCAATTCCAGCTTGCTGTCCACCGTGTTGGGCAGGAGCACTTTGACGCTCTCCGCCGCCTCCAGCGTCACATTCATGGCCTCCGCCAGACCGGCGGTCAGATTGCGACCGCCCATGGGGATGATGCGGCTTTGCACCACCTCGCCATGACTGAGAATGCTGACCAGCGTCTGCTCCAGCCCCAGGTCAAAGTTGGCGATAATTGTCGTCAAATCCCCGCTCTGCGGGGTTTTCATCCCCTGCACCAGCGCCATCCCCCCCGGCACCACCTGCATCAACTTGAATCCCGCCGCCCGCGCCCCCCGTGCCAAGGCATCCACCAGCTCCCGCCGGGCGCCCCCCACCAGGACCGGAGTCTTTTTTGCCTTGGCGGCCGCCGTTTTGGCGGCGTCAGCCGCCGGCGCCTTGCTGTCCTTCCCCTCGGCTCCGGCCGTGGTGTCCCTGGCCAGAGTTTGCTGCACATGACAATCAAATACGTGGTTGGGATACTCTTCCTTGAGGTAGAGTTTGGAATTGCGCTGCAGCACCTCGCGCAACGTGGACACCGGCATCGGCGGCAGCTCGGCAAGCTGTAACAAGGATTCCTGGCAGCGCAACACCACCACCAGATTCCGCACCTTGGTGCCGCCCAGGGCGTGGCGAATCTGCCGGAAATGCTCGGCGTAGTCTTCCGCCGTTAATAGGTGATTCTTGCCCCGGTTATAGGGAGCCTCTAGCAGGCAAAAATCCGCCACCGACAATCCCGCCGCCGAGGCTTCCATAAGCACCGCGGTAGTTTGCCGGTTGCCAAACGCTATGGCTAATACTTGCTTCACTCAGGTGTTTGCCCTTTGCAAGCCCCTGCCACCTGTGCTGACCAATTTGAATGCGCGCAGAATAAAATGTAAAATGACAGCGCTTGCACTTTGCCATGATTCCAAGGGCTTTGGCAAGCCATGTTCTCATCCATGCACGGGCCGGGGCCGCTGCCTAAAATTTAATCGAAATGCCCGGGCCCGCAAAAAAAACCGGGGCGGAAAAATCAGGGGTGGGCGGGGTGCCGCCCCCTCATGGCCGGCTTTGGGCCATTTAGTTTAAGAGGAAAAGCCACCTCCTGCACCTCAAGGCCTGGCACTTCCTCATGTCATTCCTCGTCCCCAAAGTCACCCCGGTTGAAGGGGGAAAAAGGCAGGACATACCAATCCTTCCCCGCCCGGGGGCTGGCAGGCTTCGAAGCTTCCTGAGGATTAATGGGGAGCGTTACCCGCCCCCTGCCCCTGCCATTCGTTGGCTCAACCCCGCGTCTTGCCGTACAACGGCCCAAAGTGCCCGCAGGCCCGGAAATCGGCCGCTTCGGCATCCGCCGTGCCAAAGGCCGTCCAGGCCGAGGGCCGGAAGATGCGCTCCGCGCCGACGTTGTGCATGTACACCGGGATGCGCAACATGGAAGCCAGGGTGATCAAGTCCGCCCCTATGTGCCCGTAACTGATCACACAATGATTGGCCCCCCACGCGTTCATGACTGAATAAACATCGCGGAACGGCCCTGTGCCATTCAGATTCGGCACAAACCAGTGCGACGGCCAGGTGGGATTGGTGCGTTCCTCCAGCACCGTGTAAATCTCCTCCGGCAAATCCACCAGTTGACCTTCGGCAATTTGCAGAGCGGGGCCAAGGCCTTTGACCAGGTTGAGACGGAACATGGTGGCCGGCATGTTGGCCCGTGTGCCGTAGGCACTGGAAAAACCGCCGCCGCGGAAATACTCATAAATGGCAGGCGGCCAGGTGGTGGCTTCCAGACAGGCCTGGGCCTCTTCCGGCGTGATTTCCCACCAGGGCTTGATCACCGGCCTGCCCTCCTTCTTCAGTTTGCCGCAGCCATCGAGCGCCGCCGCCCCGGAGTTGATCAGGTGCAGCACGCCCCCAGCCGCCACGCCGGTCAGCTCACGGCCGGTCACCCGTTTGACCGCCTCCGGACTCCAGTACGTGCGCACATCGGCGAAAATTTGCGCGGTATCTGTCACCTGATGCCCCAGCAACATGCAGGCGCCGTTGAGGCAGTCATTTTCCGTGGCCACCAAAATCGGCTCGCGAATGCCATTCCAGTCAAAGGAAGAGCTGAGGATGGCCTCCAGAAAGTCGCCGTTGGGATAATGATCCGTCCACTGGCGCTGCCCCTGGAAACCGGCCACGATGGCGTTATGTCCCAGGGATTCTTCGACAAACCCCTTGGCCGCCAGGGCCTCATTGCCCAACATCAAATCCCGCACGATCATGGCGCACTTCACCACAAACTCCCATTCCCACGCCTTGCGGGCGGCGTCGCGCGGTGTCCGGTTGTAGTCTTTGCCCTCGCGGCAATGCTGTTTCACCCACGCCAGCGCCCGCTTGAATTCGCGTTCATCGTAGATCTGCTCCTCGATGCGCCGCACCAGCTCCGTCATGTCCACGCATTCCACCCGCATGCCCAGGTAATCCTCGAAGAAATCCTGATTCACAATCGAGCCGGCAATCCCCATCGAAACCCCGCCCACCGACAAATAGGATTTGCCGCGGATGGTGGCCAGCGCCAGCCCGGACTTGGTGAACCGCAGGATTTTCTCCTGCACCTCCGGCGGAATCTCCGCATCGCCAATGTCCTGCACATTCCGCCCGTAAATGGAAAACACCGGCAGCCCCTTTTGCGTGTGGCCGGCGCTCACCGCCGCCAGATACACCGCCCCCGGCCGCTCCGTGCCGTTGAAACCCCACACCGCTTTGGGGCGCAGCAAATCCATGTCCATCGTCTCGCTCCCATAACACCAGCACGGCGTCACCGTCAGCGACACCCCCACCCCTTCCTGCCGGAATTGCTCGTCCACCATCGCCGCCTCGGCCACGCCTCCAATGCACGTGGCCCCCACCACACATTCCACCTTCTTGCCGCAGGTGTGCCGCAGCCGCTCCGAAATGAGCCGGGCCACCGAGCGGGCCATCGCCATGGTCGTTTTTTCCAATGATTCACGCACCCCTTTGCGCCGGCCATCAATGGCCGGACGAATACCCACCTTGGGCAGGGCGCCAATCAATCGAGCTGCAGGACGATTCACTTTCATAAATCAACCGCTTTCTGTGTCTGAGTGTTATTGAAAATCCCAAGTCACCCTGGGCGGTGCGTTTCACCCCGGGCTGGACTTGTGTTGAAGCCTGCCAAAAAAACCCGCCGCCTGCCAACTCAATAATCTGTCCCGCAGAGCCTGCCCAATAGTCCGCTTAACCCACAGACTTGGCAGCCCTTATGCCCACGTTCAATGCAGCTTCGGCGGCCTCCGGGAGGGGTCTTCAACCGCTTCAGCTCCGCTGTCCGCCGTCTGATTTTCGCGTTTCGCATCCAAAAACTTCATAAACAGTTGACCTTGTGCGCGTTTTGTCATATAAAACAGTCCATTCCTTCCGTGACCTGCGGCTTCAATGAGTCGCGTGGTGTGGTCCACCGCAGGCACGTATCTATTTATGGCTGAGCGACTTCGGTGTGCGGTAATTGGCGCTGGTGTGGCTGGGGCCGAGTGGGTGGCCCGGCTCACCCGCGGCCCGCGCACCACGGTGGTGGCCTTGTGCGACTCGCATCCCCAGCGTGCCCGGGAACTGCAGGAGCGTTATCGTATTCCCCGCTTGTACGCTGCTTATGAGGAAACGGTGGAGCAACCCGATTTGGACGCCGTGGTGGTGGCCACCCCCAATCATCTGCATGCCCCGGTGGGACTGGCGGCGTTGAAGGCGCGCAAGCATGTGCTCATGGAAACGCCCTTGGCCTTGAACGCCAAAGAGGCCGGGAAGCTCATCGAGGCCGCCCAAGCCGCCAAATGCCTCCTCATGCCGGCGCAGGAGCTGCGTTTTACGCGCGCCACCCAGTTGGCCCGCTCCTGCCTGCTCCACGGCGAAGTAGGCGAGGTGTTCTTTGCCCGCGCCTGGTGGCGCCGCCATCAATGGCCGCGGCCCGGCTCCTGGCGCGCGCAACGCAGCCAGGCGGGGGGCGGTTGTCTGGTGGACTTGGGTCAGCCTCTGGTGGACCTGCTGCTTCATCTGCTCAATGATTTTCAAGTGCTGCAGGTCAGCGCCACCGGCCATATCCTCTTCGGCCCTCATGGCAGCCTGGAACAAGAACCCAATCGCCCACCCCCGCCCGCTGCCGGCATTTTCGACGTGGAAGATACCGGGACGGCCTGCCTCGTCCTGAAAAACAATCGCTGGTTGAGCGTGGAAACCAGTTGGGGCGGCCATTTCCAAAGTGACGTCCCGGAACACGGGGCGGAAATCTTGGGCACCAAAGCCAGCTTGCGGCTGTTTCCAGCACATCTCAGCCGCTCCGGCAGCCTGGGCATGGAAAACATCCTCCTCAACGCCGCCAAACCCGGGCAGGTGGAGGATTGCGGCCAGCACTTTGCTCATTGTGTGTTGGAAAACAAGAAACCCTTGATTACCCCTGCGGAAATCCTGGCCGTGCAACGAATCATGGATGCCATCGTCCAGGCTGCTGCCACGGGCAAACCCCAGCCCCTCAAACCCTGATATGCGCCCCCCTGCCCCTGATTAACCGCCCGCCGGTCGAACAAGTCATTCGCAGGTGCATCATGCTCTGGCGCAGTCAGTTAACTCAACAGGGCCATTTTTTCGACAGCGAGGTATTTGACGCAGGCGCCAACCACGCTATAGTAACCCAGCCTTATCCGGGCTTTAGCAAGTGACATCGTAATGTTCAAATCATCTGCGACTCTCCGACGGTGGGACGGCACACGACCCTGGCATTTTTATGCGTTGAATGCGTTGATTTTCCTCGGCGCCTGCACTTTTCTCCGGCTGCTCTTATGGTTCCAATTCAAGCCTGAAGCCGGCTCGGTGGCCCAGGTGGCCCAGGGTCTGCTCATTGGGCTGCATCTGGACCTGGTGACGGCCTTGGTGGTCTCGCTGCCCTGGCTGGTGTGGTTAAGCGTGGCGCCGCGGCGCTGGGTCTCGGCCCGCTGGCACCGCTGGGCCTTAACCGCGCTCGCCGCCCTGGGCTGGTCCATCACCACATTTCTCTTTTTCGTGGAGTACTTTTTCTTTGAGGAGTTCAAGTCCCGGTTCAATACCGTGGCTGTGGACTACCTGTTATATCCCAAAGAAGTCGGCACCAACATCTGGGAAAGCTACCCGGTGGTGCTGATTGTGGTCCTCAGTCTGGCGGGAGGATTTTTGCTGGCCCGCACCGTCTGGCGGTGGACCGGCAACCTGGCCGTGGCGCTGGCAGCCAACCCATTCGCGCGCCGCCAGCGGGCGGTTTGGGCCGTCGTGGCCGGACTGTTGCTCGTCTTGGGACTGCCACTGCGCCTCTCGGAGGCGCGCTTCAGTCCAGACCGGCTCTTGAACGAGATTGCCAACAATGGCCAGCTCTCCTTTATCCACGCCGCGATGACCCGCCACATGGATTTCAGCGCCTTTTACCGCACCCTGCCCCCGGAGGAGGCATGGCGGCGCAGCTTGCAACTGGTCGGCGCCAACCCCGAAACCGGCGGGACGCTGGCCGGCTCCTTTCAACGTCTGGTCCCGGGCGATCCCGCCAGACCACGCCTGAATGTCGTCTTGTTGCTGGAAGAAAGCCTGGGCTCAGAATTCTGGGGTGTCTTGGGTGCCGGCTACAACGGCATGACCAACAGTTTTACCCCCTGTTTGGATGCGCTGGCCGAACGCGAAGGCTTGCTGTTCACCAACCTCTACGCCACCGGCAACCGCACCATTCGCGGTCTGGAGGGTGTTCTGGCATCTTTCCCGCCGCTGCCGGGAGATTCGATTGTGGCGCGAGACCGGTCAGATCACATCGAAACCATCGCCAGTGTCCTGCGCCGGGACGGTTACGAGACCTTTTTCATCTATGGCGGGCGCAGCCTGTTTGATGGCATGGGCAAGTTTGCCCTGCAAAATGGTTACCAGCGATTCATCGAGCAAAAAGACTTTGCCCACCCCACTTTTACCACCAGTTGGGGGGTGTGCGATGAGGATTTGTTTGACCGCTTGCTGCAGGAATGCCGACAGTTACACCAAGCCGGTCGTCCTTTCCTGGCCACCAGTCTCTCGGTCTCCAACCACAAGCCCTACACCTACCCCCCGGGCCGGATTCCGGAAGACCCGGACAAACACTGGCGGCATCACGCCGTGAAATATGCCGACTATGCCCTCGGCCGGTTCTTTGAACAGGCCCGCCGGGAGCCGTTCTACACGAATACCATCTTCGTGGTGGTGGCCGACCACGGCGCCCGCGTGTACGGGCGCCAGACCATCCCTTTGCATTCTTATCGCATCCCGCTGCTGATTGTGGGGCCCGCGGTCGTCCCCCACCCCGCGCGCAACGGCGTGCTGGGCGGCTCCATGGATGTGGCGCCCACCGTGCTCGGGCTCATCCATCGGCCCTATCTCTCAGTGTTCTTTGGCCAGGATTTATGCCGCATCCCTCCCGAACAAGGCCGCGCCCTTGTGCAACACAACCGCGACATCGGCATGATTCGCGGCCAGCACATGGTGGTGCTGGGGTTGAACAAGACCATTGAATACTATCACCGCGACACTCCCGCCGGAGAATTTCACAAGGTGGAACAGCCCACCTCCGCCGACCGTGAACTGCTCGGCGATGCCATCAGCCTCTTTCAAATCGCCGATACCTTGTACCTGCAACAAAGATATTGGGTGCACACCGACCCGGCCTCCACCTCCTCAGGCCTTTCCGCCGGCCTCCCGCCTCCCGCGCGCCATTAAACATGAACGGGCACTAAACTGGCCAGGCCTTCTCGCCGGGCGTGAGGTCCCGCTGAGCTGACAGGTTGCAGGCCGTCCCATCCGCGGTCAAAGACACGGCCCCCCCCAACCCGTCTCTGCCGCCGAAAACGATGCTGGTCAAGGCCGCCTCTTTTTGCTAGGTTGATACTGCATTAACCCAGGCCGGCTTATGTTTAAATCCATCGAGTTGGGACTTAAAGTGTCCAAGGAGGAGTACGAGCAACGCCTGCCCAAGCTGCGGGCCGAGCTGCTGGCGGCACAACAGGCGCTCAAAAATTCGCCCGTGCCTGTCATTGTGGTGGTCTCGGGAGTCGAGGGCGCCGGCAAGGCCGCCGTCGTCAACGCCCTCACTGAATGGCTGGATCCCCGCGGCGTCGAGACCAACGTTTTCTGGGCGCCCTCCGATGAAGAGCTGGCCCGCCCGGAATATTGGCGCTTCTGGCGCACCCTGCCCGCGCGCGGGAAAATCGGCATCTTCTTCGGCTCCTGGTACACCGACCCCATCGTCCAGCGCGCCACCGGCAAAATCAAAAGCGCCGCCTACGATCGCGCCCTGCAGCGCATCGCCGCCTTCGAGCGCATGCTGGCCGACGACCAGGCCCTCATCGTCAAGCTCTGGTTCCATCTCTCCAAAAAAGACCAGCGCAAACGCCTGAAAAAACTGGAAAAAGACCCCGCCACCCGCTGGCGCGTCACTCCGCAGGACTGGAAGTTCCACAAGCTCTACGATGACTTTGCCCGCGCCAGCGAGCAGGCCATCCGCGTCACCAACACGGCCGAAGCCCCCTGGCACCTGATTGACAGCGCCGATGCGCACCATCAAAAACTCGAAGCTGGCCGCCTGCTCCTCGAAGCCCTGCAACAAAAGCTCGCCGCCCTGCGGCAGGCGCCGCCCCGGCCCAAAGGCCCGCCGCCCGTGCCCAAAAAATTCGACACCCCCACCGTGCTGGACCGTGTGGACTTGAGCAAAACCATCAGCGACCGCGAATACAAAACCCGGCTCAAAACCTATCAGGCCCAGCTCAACCTCCTCACCTGGGAGGCCCACCGCAAAAAAGTCAGCACCGTCGCCGTGTTTGAGGGATGGGACGCGGCCGGCAAGGGTGGGGCCATCCGCCGGGTCACTGGCGCCGCCGACGCCAAACTGACGCGCGTCATCTCCATCGCCGCACCCACCGACGAGGAGCGCGCCCATCATTACCTCTGGCGCTTCTGGCGGCACATCCCGCCGGCCGGCCGGGTGACCATTTTCGACCGCTCCTGGTATGGCCGCGTGCTGGTCGAGCGCGTCGAAGGCTTTGCCACCCCGGAGGAATGGTCCCGCGCTTATCTGGAAATCAATGACTTTGAGGCCCAGTTGGTGGAGCGGGGCATCGTGCTGCTCAAGTTCTGGCTCCACATCTCACCGGAGGAACAGCTCCGGCGCTTCAAGGAACGGCAGCAGATCGAGTACAAACGCCACAAAATCACCGACGAAGACTGGCGCAATCGGGAGAAATGGAACGCCTACCTGGTGGCGGTGCACGACATGATCACGCGCACCAGCACCGAGCTGGCCCCCTGGACCATCATCCCGGGCAATGACAAGCACTACGCCCGCGTCCAGGTGCTCAAAACCTTCTGCAAGGCGCTCGAAAAGGCGCTTTAACCGCGGCCCTCCCGGCTCCGGCCGTCAGGCCCCCAGGAAGGCGGCATGCACCGCCCGCGTGGCCCGCTCGGCGCAATCGAGGTCAATCACCACCGAGATTTTGATCTCACTGGTGGAGATCATCGCGATGTTGACCCCCTCGCGCGCCAGCGTGTCAAACATCTTCGCCGCCACGCCGGAGTGACTGCGCATGCCCACCCCCACGATGGAGAGCTTGCCAATCTTCTCATCGGCCAGCACATCCTTGAAGCCCACCTCCGCCTTCAAGCCATCAATCACCTTGCGGGCTTTCAACAACTCGGCCTTGTCCACCGTAAAGGACAGGTCCGTGGTCTGGGTGCCGTGGCTGATGTTCTGCACGATCATGTCCACGTTGATGGCCGCCTCGGCCAGCGCCTTGAACAGCCGCGCCGCCGTGCCCGGCCGGTCCGGCACTCCCACCACGGTCACTTTGGCCTGATTCTTGTCCAGGGCGACGCCACGGATGACGACGCCTTCCATGCTTTTGGTTTCCTCTTTCACAATCGTTCCGGGGTTGTCGTTCATGCTGGAGCGGACTTCAAACACCACACCAAATTTCTTCGCAAATTCCACCGAGCGGAGCTGCATCACCTTGGCGCCCGCGCCGGCCAGCTCCATCAGCTCGTCGTAGGCGATCTCCGTCAATTTCCGGGCGGTGGGCACCACGCGCGGATCGCACGTGTACACCCCGTCCACATCGGTGTAAATCTGACACAAATCCGCCTTCAACGCCGCTGCCAGCGCGATGGCGGTCAAATCCGAACCGCCGCGGCCCAGCGTGGTGATCTGGCCATCGGGCGTTTCCCCCTGGAAGCCTGCCACGATCACCACATTCCCGTCATTCAACAGCGCATGCACTTTCCGCGGGGTGATGTTCATGATCTTGGCCTTGGTGTGCAGGCCGTCGGTCACAATCCCCGCCTGCGCGCCGGTCAGCGACACCGCCTTGATGCCCAGGGCATGCAGCGCCATCGCCGTCAGCGCAATAGTGGTTTGCTCGCCCGTCGCCAGCAGCACATCCATCTCCCGCTCGCTGGGCAGCGGCATGATCTCCTTGGCCAGCTTGATCAAACTGTCCGTCACCCCGCTCATCGCGGAGACCACCACCACCAGTTTATCACCCCGGGTGTAGTACTCCGCCACCCGCCGGGCCACATTCTTGATGCGGTCAGTATTCCCCACCGAGGTGCCACCGTATTTTTGAACAATTAGCGCCATGTTAAAATTAAACGGGCGGGATATTATACAAATTCGCCTTTCTGGCAACGGGCTTTTTTAAGCGGCTCAGCCCTGGGCGCTGCCCGGCCCCCTCCTCCCGGACCGCCCGGACGCGCCGAAATAAAAGAATATCAGGCCGTGCGGCGGCCGTCCCAGCCCCGCACCAACGCCATGAACCTCCCTCTGCGCCCGGGCTTACGAACCCACCTCGCGGCGGGCCTCCTCGGCCAGCGCCGTGCTGAGGTACCGCTCGCCCGTGGAGCAGGCAATGGTGACAATCATTTTGCCTTTGTTCTCCGGCCGTTTGGCCACCTCAATGGCCGCCCAAACATTGGCCCCGGTGGAAATGCCCACCAGCAGTCCCTCCTCCTTGGCCAGCCGCCGCGCCATGGCAAAGGCGTCTTCATTGGTCACCGTGATGCACTCGACGATTTGCGGACGGCCCTGGCTGTCTTTCAAATGCAAATTCTTGGGTACAAAGCCCGCGCCGGTGCCCTGGATTTTGTGGGCGCCCGGTTTCACCGGCTGCCCCGCCAGGGTTTGCGAAATGACCGGGGAATCTTTGGGCTCCACCGCGATCGCCTGGAAGCTGGGCTTCAGCGGCTTGATCACTTCCACACAGCCCGTGATCGTGCCGCCCGTCCCCACCGCCGCCACCAGGATGTCCACCTGGCCATCGGTGTCCTCCCAAATTTCGCGGGCGGTGGTGCGACGGTGCACCTCCGGGTTGGCTTCATTTTCAAACTGCATCGGTATCCAGGAATTGGGGATTTCCTTGGCCAGTTGTTCCGCCCGGTTGATGGCCCCGCGCATGCCCTCCGCCCCCGGGGTCAACACCAGTTTGGCCCCCAACATCGCCAGCAACGTCCGCCGCTCCAGCGACATCGTCTCCGGCATCGTCAAAATCAGCTTGTATCCCTTGGCGGCGCACACAAAGGCCAGCGCAATGCCGGTATTGCCGCTGGTCGGCTCAATGATGGTGGTGTCCTTGGTGATCAAGCCTTTCTTCTCCGCATCTTCAATCATCGAAACCCCGATGCGGTCCTTCACACTCCCCAAGGGATTGAAAAATTCGCACTTGAGCAAAATGGTGGCCTCCAGCCCGGCCGTCACTTTGTTCAACCGCACCAGCGGCGTCCGCCCCACCGTCTCAATGATGTTGTTGTAAATGCGACCCATAAAAATGATGGTTGACAGTTTAACCGCTAAAATAGTGGCGTAAAATAACGACCCGGCAAGTCTTTATTTCTACCCCCGGCGGCGCCAGCTTTTCACCCTGAGCTTCACCCCAGGCGGCACGTCCCACCCAGCCTCTCGATTAAACTCAAAAAGGGGTGTTACCCAAGAGCGGGCCGGAAAGCGTTCCGGTAGCTCAAAAAGGGTGTTACCCAAATTGCCCCTGAAAATGAGAACGACGAACGCCGGAGGACGTGACCAGTCTGGCCTCCCTCGCTCCCTTTTCTTGGGGGGTTTTTTGTCCCACAGGGCAGGTGGCCAGGTCAAGTCGGACGCGCGCGGCGCACCGCTCCAATCGCCTGCAACTGCCGGTCCACTTACCCGCGCACCAGGTCACCCATGGATGGTTGATGAACTCCCCGCCGTAGTCGCTGTCGATCCCGCGCAGGGGGAACGGCAATTGGGCCGTCAGATCGTCCATCTGCCCGCAAACACTGGCTTAGCTGCGGTTGGGCAGGCCGCGCAGCACGTTCCAGGTGGTGGGC
>JAOAIT010000029.1 GCA_026414565.1 Verrucomicrobiia bacterium | reverse complement strand
CATGACCTCCGGCTGGAGCGCCCTCATCCTCTGCATCCTCCTCGGCAAACGCGCCGGCTACGGCAAGGAACCCATGCCCCCGCACTCCATGGTGCTCTGCATGGTCGGCACCGGCCTCCTCTGGGTCGGCTGGTATGGCTTCAATGCCGGCTCCGCCCTCGGGGCCGACGCCATCGCCGCCAACGCCTTCACCACCACCACCCTGGCCGCAGCCACGGGCGGGTTTGTCTGGGGCATGGCGGAGTACGCGCTGAAAGGCAAGCCAAGCGTCCTGGGCTTCTGCTCCGGCATCGTGGCGGGGCTGGTGGTGATTACGCCCGCCGCCGGGTTTGTCACCGCGTCAGGGGCCATGATCATCGGCGTGGTGGCCGGCATTGTCCCCTTCCTGGCCTGCTGGAAGCTCAAAGCCTGGCTGGGCTATGATGACTCCCTGGACACCTTCGGGGTGCACGGCGTGGGCGGCACGCTGGGCGCGTTGATGACCGGCCTGCTGGCCACCCCCGAGGCCAACCCCGTGGTGGAAGGAGTGAAGCAGGGTTTGCTTTTCGCGCAGATTAAAGCTATCGTGGTGACCTTGGTGCTCTCCATCGTGGCCACCGCGGTGCTGGCGTTCATCATCAAAGCGGTGATTGGCCTGCGGCACAGTCCGGAGGCGGAAACGGTGGGCCTGGATTTGACCGATCACGGCGAAGAGGGCTACTACGGCCGCAGCTAAGACACAAACCCTTTAGGCGCCGCGCCGGGGTGGTAACACACCGGCGCGGCGTCCCAACAACCCAAAAAACAGCAGTAAATCGAGAAACCAAAACACTATGGCAAAAAACACCCCAAAGAGCGTCATTGAAATGGCCAAAAAGGCCGGCGCCAAAATGTTCGACATCAAGTTCTGCGACACCTTTGGCTCGTGGCAGCACTTTAGCTGCCCCATCGCCGAGCTGTCGGAAGAGATTTTCACCGAAGGCCTGGGCTTTGACGGCTCGTCCATCCGCGGCTGGAAATCCATCGAAGCCTCCGACATGCTGGCCATGCCCGACCCCGATACGGCTTTCATTGATCCCTTCATGGAAGTGCCCACGTTGTCCCTGACGGCCACCATCGCCGAAACCGGCACCAAGGAGCCCTACAGCCGCGATCCGCGCGGCATCGCCCAGAAGGCCGAGAAATATCTGGCCAGCACCGGCGTGGGGGATGCGGCCTTTTTCGGGCCGGAGGCCGAGTTCTTTGTCTTTGACAACGTGCAGTACGAAGTCAAAACCAACGCGGCCTTCCACAGCATTGACTCCATTGAAGGCATCTGGAACAGCGGCCGCGAGGAAATGCCCAACCTGGGCTACAAAATCCGGCACAAGGAAGGTTACTTCCCGGTGGCTCCGGCTGATACACAGCAGGATTTGCGCACCGAGATGACCCTGCTCATGGAGCAGTTGGGCGTCACCATCGAGCGCCAACACCACGAGGTGGCCACCGCGGGCCAGGCGGAAATTGACATCCGCTTCGACACGCTGGTGAGCTGCGCCGACAAGATGATGATCTACAAGTACGTGGTCAAGAATGTGGCCAAAAAGCACGGTAAGACGGCCACCTTCATGCCCAAGCCGCTGTTTGGCGACAATGGCAGCGGCATGCACACCCACATCAGCGTCTGGAAGAAGGGCAAGCCTCTGTTTGCCGGCAACGCCTACGCCGGCCTCAGCCCGCTGGCCCTCAACTTCATCGGCGGCATCCTCAAGCATGCCAAGGCCCTGTGCGCCATCTGCAGCCCCACCACCAACTCCTACAAGCGCCTGGTGCCGGGCTATGAGGCCCCGGTGAACCTGGCCTACAGCGCCCGCAACCGCTCGGCCGCCATCCGCATCCCCACCTACAGCGAGAATCCCAAAGCCAAGCGGATCGAGTACCGGCCGCCCGATCCCTCGGCCAACATCTACCTCAGCAACGCCGCCCTGCTCATGGCCGGCCTGGACGGCGTGCTCAACAAAATTGATCCGGGCGAACCCATGGACAAGAACCTCTACGAGCTGCCGCCGGAGGAACACGCCAAAATCCCGCAGGTCCCCAGCAGCCTCGGCGAGGCCCTGGATTACCTGGAAAAGGATCATGAATTCCTGCTCAAGGGCGACGTCTTCACCCTCGACTTCATCGAGACGTGGATCGCCGCCAAGCGCAAGGAGCATGACGCCATCCGGTTGCGGCCGCACCCGTACGAATTCTTCCTGTATTACGATGTGTAAGCCGGAGGAACCGAGATGAACCAGGGCGCGGGCGGGAGCCAGCCCCGTCCGCGCCCCTTCCCCCCGCCCTCCAGGAGCGGTTGGCGGGAGCCGGGCGTCTGCGGCCCCGCGTGGCGGTGAATGGCGGTCATTCGCTCGGGGTGACGAAACCGCGTGGAGCACCGCCTCCGGTCAAGAGTCAGTGGGCGCCCCGGCTCCCTCCAGCCGCCCTAACCTTTCAACAGGCCTTCCACAAACTCCCGGGCCTTGCGCGCCTCGGCCGTGATCAAGCGCGCGTCCTGGCCGTTCCCCCGGCTCAGACATTCAATCACCAGCGGTCCGGCCGTGAAGCCGCCGCGTTGCAGCCGGCGCAGGACCGCGGGAAAGTTCACCCGCCCGGTGCCGGGGGTGAGCATGACTTCCTTGGGGGGCAGGAAATCCTTCACACTCATGCCGGCCACCAGCCCGTTGACGGTGGCCGCGTCCTCCACCGGGTCCAGCCGGCCGTCCGAGTAGTAGAAAATGTTGCCCGGATCGTACCACAGCCGGAAGCGGCGATGGCCGACGGATTCGATGATTTTCCGGCACTCGGGGCCGGTGGCGTTAAGCCCGCCGTGGGGCTTGATGGTGAGGGTGACCTGCCTGGCCTCGGCGTACGGGCACACCTCCCGCACGGCCTGGTAATAGGCCGGAAAAACCCGGGCATCGCCGGTGCCGCCCAGCAGCAGATGCGGGCAGCCGCAGCTCACGCAATGATCCACCAGCCGCTTGAGGCCGGCCACCCCCGCCGCCACCCCCTGCTCGGCGTGGAAATCGCCGCCGTAAATGGAAATCACCTTCAGCCCCCGCGCCTTGACTTCCGCCGCCACTGCGGCCACGGCCTCCGGCGTGGAGTCCACATGCACCACCAGCGAGGGCCGCCCGCGCGTGGTCATCAGGCCGGCGTATTGAAAGCCCGCCTCCGCCATGCCATCCAGCGCTGCGCGATAATCCAACTGATCCCACGGCCGCGTGTAGCAGCCGAGCGGATGGCGCGCGGCACGTGCGGTGGCGCTCGTGGCGCAGGAGGGCGCCAGCGCCAGGGCGGCCGCAGCGGTGGCCGCGCGCTGGAGCCAGGCCCGCCGCGGAAGTAGGGATTGTGATCGCATGATTATTTCTCAAACACCTGCAGCTCCGCACAGGAGCTGAAGGCTTGTTTGGGGTTGTCGCCGCAGGCCGGTTTGCCAATCACGCGCACGCCGACGGCCTGCACCGGCGCGGCAAGTTGGACGCTGAAGGTCTGGCCCGGTTTCAATCCCCGGTGGTCCGTGGCCGTGGTGGCGGGATAAGTTTCAAACACGGCCGCCTCCTCCCACGGGCCGTTGGCGGTCCGCTGGATTTGCAGGCGGGGCTTGCCGGCGCTGGCATCAAACCAGCCGCCGTCATGGAAATTCTGGCCGTGGGCAAACACGGCCCGGCTGAAACGTACGGGTTGTTCTGCGTGCAGGGCATACCAATCCTCCGCCTTGGCGGTGCCGTCGAAAGTGACCACAAAGGAGCCGGGATCTTCATCCGCAATGGAGCCGTTCACATTACCCTGCCGCGAGCGGCTTTCACGCGCGCCGGCCAGCAGAGAGACCTTTTCCGGCAGCGCGGCGCCGGGGGCGCGCAGCCAGACCTGGAAACGTCCGCCCGTGGCGCCGGCATTGGCAAAGGGCACCCACACCGCCGGGCGGGGGGCGGGATCACGCAAAGATTTCACCTGCGCCACAAACTCCAGCGTGCCAGGACGGCGTTGCAGGCGATCGTCCACCAGCCCCAGCAGATTGGGCGAGTCCAAGCCGGGGTTCAGTGCGGTGTCCAGAGCCAGCACGAAGGGGCCGTAGGCCAGGGCCGCGCGGCCCTCGTTGCCATGCTGACCGGCGATCAGTTGCTGCGGCCGGGCGGGCAGCTCGAGCAGGGTCAAGCTGTCGCCGTTGCGCCACAACCGCGGCGCCACCACGCGCGCCGTGGCGGCCGCATCCTTGGCTGCCCACGGGGGAATGCGGCATTGTAAACCCAGCACCACCGGCTGGGAGGCCGTGACGCGCACTTTGAATTCCCCGCCCTCGGGATACGAACTCGCGAAGTCCAGGGTCACCGCCTGGCCGTTCACGGTGGTGGTGACGCGGCCCGGCTCCAGGAGGTTGATGAAGAGGCTCTCCTGTCCCCGGGCATCCCTGGTTTTAAAATAAGCGCACTGGGCCGCCAGCGCCATGCCGCGCGGGCCGCTGGAGACGCAGCAGTTGATGCCGGGGCCATAGGGTTTGGTGCCCTCCAAAGAAGTAAAATAACACCATTGCTCACCGTCCGGGCGCTGGGCGGCGGCCAGGTGATTGTAGAGAATGCGTTCCAGTTCCCGCCCGTAGAGCGCCTCCCCTTTCAGCCGCAGCATTTGCCACAGCAGTTGCACCCACGTCGTGCTGACGCAGGTCTCACTGACATGCGCGCCCATGCCGTTGGGCAGGTAATGATCTTCCCGGAAATGCTCCCCCTGGCTCATGCCGCCGGTGAGGTACATTTTGGTATTGATGATGTCCTGGACGGCCTTTTCCACAGGAAGGAGCAGCTCCGCCTCGCCGGTGGCGCGGGCCAGCTCGCACAAACCCACCAGATTGGACAACATCTCATAAGCCTTGCCGTTGGCGGTCTTGTTGACTTTGCCCTCCTTGAGCAGGGCGGCGATGATCCGCGGGCCATTCGGTTCGTCCCACGAGCGCACAATATACCGTGCAAATTCCAGGTATTTGGCCTCGCCGGTGTGCCGATAGAGCAGCACAATAGGCTCCAAGACACTCGTGGCCGCCATGCCAACATGAGTGCCTGCCGCCAGGATGCTCTTCTTCGCCGGAAAGGTGGCGATCAATAAATCCGCCGCCTTCCGGCTGGCCGCCAGCGCCGCCGCGTTGCCGGTGTATTGGTAATACGTCAGCAGGCCCATCAGGCAGTACTTGTGCGACCACACATCCCAATCGGCGCCGGGATACAGACCGAAACGCTTGTCAGGCGTATAGGTGCCCAGATAACCATCGGCCTCCTGCGTTTTGATGAGTTCAGCGGCGGCGTAGTCAAGTTTTGCGCGCAAAGCGGCGTCGCCGGTATAAGCCCAGGCCAGGGTGGCCGCATGCATCCATTTGCCAATGTGCTCCCCGATCCACGGATGCGAGCCGGGTTTCTGCCGGAAGCCCGCCAGCAGCGGCTCCAAGTCCACTTTGGCCAGCCGGCTGAGGGCGTTGCGCTGGATGCGTTCGCCCAGAAAACCCTCCAGTTTCACCTCGGCGGGGGACAGCGGCTGGAACTGATCCGGCAGGCGATCCGGTGTTTTGAACGGCACCGGCTGGGGGGCGGCGGAGTGGATCAACGTGGCGGAAAGCAGGAAAACGGCCAGGCTGCCATGCATAAGTGGCGTTCTCATGGTATCGGGTTCAAGGGCACCTGCCCAAACTGCCGTGACCCTGGGTTTTGGTCAACCTCAAATGCCTGTCCGCCCACATGAGCACGCAAACGGCTTGGCGGCGGGGCCGGGCGGTGGTTAAATCCGGTGGCCAACACCTTTGTTATGAACAGCCGAGAACGCGTGCTCGCCCGGATCGCCGGCCAGCCGGTGGATCGTCTGCCCGTGATGCCCATCACCATGATGTTTGCCGGCGACCGCGCCGGCATTCCCTATGGGGAATACTGCCGCGACCACCGCCGGCTGGTGGAGGCCCAGGTGCGGGTGGCCGAGGAATTTGACTTCGATTATGTCTCGGCAATTTCCGATCCCGCGCGTGAGGCTGCCGATTGCGGGGCCAAGATTCAATGGTTCCCCAACCAGCCGCCCGCCATCATCGAGGAGGAGGCCCTGCTGACCGACAAGGCAACCCTGGCGCGCCTGCGCGTCCCCGATCCGCTGGGCGGCGGGCGCATGACCGACCGCGTGCAGGCGGTGGCGCTCCTCAAGCAAAAAACCGCCGGCGAAAAAATCGTCGAGGGCTGGGTCGAAGGCCCGATGGCGCAAGGCGCGGATTTGCGCGGCATCAATACCATCATGCTGGACTTTTTTGATGATGCTGCCTTCGTGCGGGATTTGTTTGAGTTCATTGTGGAAATGGAATTGCGGTTTGCGCGGGCCCAAATCGAGGCAGGGGCAGACCTCATCGGCGTGGGCGATGCCGCCGCCAGCTTGGTGGGGCCGCAAATCTATGAGGAATTTGTCTGGCCTTATGAAAAGCGGCTGGTGGACGGCATTCACGCGGCCGGCGGGCGGGTGCGGCTGCACATCTGCGGGCGCACCAATCCCATTCTCAAAGGCATGGGGGCGCTGGGCTGTGACATTGTGGATCTGGATTATTTTGCCGACCTGGCGCGGGCGCGGCAGGAGATGGGGCCGGCGCAGGTTTTACTGGGCAATCTGGAGCCGGTGGGGGTGGTGCGAAATCAAACGCCGCAGGCAATCCACGCCGCCTTGGCCGCATGCCATCAGGCGGCTGGGGAGCGCTACATCGCGGGAGCAGGTTGCGAAATTGTGCGCGACACCCCCCCCGAAAACGTCCGCGCCATAAGCGACTACGCCCGGACGTGCCGGGCGTAGTCTTGTGGCAGTAGGTTGGTGGGGGAGTCCCAACCTGCTAAAGGTTGCTGAACTGGCTGCTTAGCGCGGAGGGCGTTGCTCCACCGGCAATCCAGGCGCCGCCTGGCCGCCATCGCGATTGCCGCGGTCTCCGCGGTTGCCGCGATCGCGATTGGGCCCGCCCTGACCGGGGTCAGGACGTCCACCGGGGCCGCCTTGGCCGCGGAATTGCATGGGATCACGCCCGCCGGGGCCGCCCATCCCCGGGCCAAAACCGGGACCACCCTGATCCATGCCCGGAGGCCCGCCGCCCATCATCATCCCGCGGCCGCCACCGGGGCCGCCGCCAAACCCGCCGCTCAGCAGCATCATGCTGAAGCGGGAATCCTCCATCTGGACGCGCTGCTCCTCCCGGAGAGTCGGCGCCACAGTATGCAGGGCTTGGGCGCGGAGCATCATGATTTCCGTCTGCAGCTTGGCCACCACTTCGGCCTTCTCACGCACGGTTTTTTCCACGTACTCCTCGGCAATGACCGCTTTAATCAGTTCTCGCTGGGCAGCCTGCAGTTGCTCCTCCAGTTTGCGCAGGGCATCCTGATGCTTCTGCAGCGCCTCGTTGAACACCTGGCGTTGCTGCTCGTCCAGGCCAAACCCAAAACCCCCGCGCCCGCCCATCATCGCCGCCCGATCCGGGGGGCCACCCTGCGGATTCTGCGCGGGATCTTGATTAAATCTTCCACCCCGACCGCCTCCGCCCGGTTGAGCGAAGAGCGAGCCGGCTAGCATGACAGCCAGGCCGCCAAGGGCAGCCGTTAACAACTTCCGTTGCAGGAGGGACACACGACTTTTCATAGTTTTTTTTCTTTTGCAGGCGGTCATTCCCCGCGCGGTCTGCCTGCTCTGCCTCGCGGTTGAATCCCCGTTCCGCGGTCTCCCCACTTTGGGGAACTGGATTCAAATCACCAGACGAATCAGCAAAACGAAAGGTTACAGTCCATCAGCCGCGAAGTCGTGCCATCAACAAATGGCGATTTTATTGCAGACCGGTGCTCCTGGGGGGGCGGGGATGGTTCCTCTTCCCCAAGTATTTCCGCCGCAGCATGGACGCCCCAGATATTAAAAGCGGTTGAAACCTGCTCTGGGATTGGAGCCTGGCAGCCCCAAGGAAAGCTGGGGGGCAAATGCATTTCAGCGGATGTTCCCCAAAAAAAATCGTGCCAACCGGCTGAAAGGTTATCCACAAGGGGGGCTGGGGGATTATCCACAATCACGGAAATGATTGATTTTCAGCGAGTTGCAGTTTCCAAGCTGTGAATAACATGGGATGTAATTTTTTTTTAATTTTTTGTTTACACCACAACCTATTGTGTTAATTTTTCCTTCGCCCCACAACTAATGGGGCTTCCCAGCCCCCTAAAAAGGCTGGTTTGCCTCTGGCTGCAGGGCGAGTTAGCGCCGATTTGAGCACCGCCGATGGTGCTGGATTAGCGCCCAAAAACAACTGATTTTACATTTTACCATGATAGATACGCGTGTCCAAGTCGTGTCGTCGTCTGCCCCGGCAGTGCGTGCGCGCCGGGCTGGCGTGGGTGGGCGGCGGGGGAATCTCAACCCCAAAGGTGGTATGAAGAAACATTTGAAGATCAAACGGGTTTTCAGTGATCCCAAGGTCAGTCCCTTTGACCAGGTGGAATGGGAAAAGCGGACGGCAGAAATCACGGACGATTCCGGCAAGGTGGTGTTTCGCCAGGACAATGTGGAAGTGCCCAAGTCCTGGTCCCAACTGGCCACCAAGGTGGTGTGCTCCAAGTATTTTTACGGGGATCCGCACAAACCCAACGAGCGGGAGCACTCAGTGCGGCAGTTGATCCATCGCGTGACCCGCACCATTGCGGACTGGGGGATCAAGGACGGTTATTTTACGGCCGCCGATGGCGAGGTGTTCTACGCGGAGCTGACCTGGCTCTGCCTCAATCAATACGGCTCCTTCAACTCGCCGGTCTGGTTCAACGTGGGGCTGTATCACCAGTACGGCGTGGGCAAGACCAGCGCCCGCGGCAACTGGTATTACAACCGCCGCAAGCACCTCGCCGAGCGGGCCCCCACGCAATATGAATACCCGCAGGGCAGCGCCTGCTTCATCCAATCCGTCGAGGACAACATGGAGTCCATCATGCAACTGGCCTATGCGGAGGCCATGCTGTTCAAATACGGCAGCGGCACGGGCAC
Organism: Verrucomicrobiia bacterium; assembly: GCA_026414565.1. Lineage (NCBI taxonomy): Bacteria > Pseudomonadati > Verrucomicrobiota > Verrucomicrobiia > Verrucomicrobiia bacterium. Next base: position 93,948 of record JAOAIT010000029.1, on the reverse strand, counting down.
CGATTTATCGCCCATCCGCAGCAGCAAGGAGAAGCTTTCCGGCGGCGGACGCCCCAGCGGGCCGCTGAGTTTCCTCAAGGTGTACGATCAGGTGGCCAACGTGGTGAAGAGCGGCGGCAAGACCCGCCGGGCCGCCAAGATGAACACCCTGCGCGACTGGCACGGCGACATTGAGGAATTCATCGAAGCCAAGGCGAAGGAGGAGAAAAAGGCGTGGGCGCTCATTGAGCAGGGCTACGACGGTTCCTTCAACGGCGAGGCCTACGGCTCGGTGATGTACCAGAACGAAAACCTCTCGGTGCGGGTGAGCGATGAATTCATGCAGGCGGCGCTGGAGGGGAAGGACTGGTGGACGCGCGCCGTGACGACGGGGCAGCCGCTGGAAAAGAAAAACGCCGCGCGGTTGCTGGACAAGGTGGCCGAAGGCACGTGGATCTGCGGCGATCCCGGGCTGCAGTACGACGGCGCCATCCAGCGCTGGCACACCTGCAAGGGCACCGAACCCATTCACTCCACCAACCCCTGCTCGGAGTATGTGTTCATCAACAACACCGCCTGCAACCTGGCTTCGCTGAACCTCATGAAGTTCAAGCGCGAAGACGGCACCTTTGACGTGGAGCGTTTCAAGGCGGCGGTGCGCATCTTCATCACGGCGCAGGAGATCATCGTGGACAACGCCAGTTATCCCACCCGGGAGATCACCGAAAACTCGCACATCTTCCGCACGCTGGGGCTGGGCTATGCCAACCTCGGCTCGCTGATCATGGCCTGCGGCCTGCCGTATGATTCGGAGGAAGGCCGCGCGCTGGCGGGGGCCATTACCGCCATCATGACCGGCCATGCCTATGAGCAGTCGGCCGAAATGGCCGCCATCCTGGGGCCGTTCCCCGGCTATCGCGACGCCCGCTGCGCCCATGTGTCCAAGCCGGTGGCGCCTGACAACGTGGAATCCATGCTGGGGGTCATCCAGATGCACCGCGAGGCGGTGGACAAGATTCAGGCGCCCCCCGAGCTGGCCTACCTGGTGCAGGAGGCGCGGGCCTGCTGGGACCGCGCCTTGAGCCGCGGCCGGCAGGTGGGCTACCGCAATGCGCAGGTCACCGTGCTGGCGCCCACCGGCACCATCGCCTTCATGATGGACTGTGATACCACCGGCATCGAGCCGGACATCGCCCTGGTGAAATACAAACTGCTGGCCGGCGGCGGCATGCTGAAAATTGTCAACCGCACCGTGCCCGAGGCGCTGCGCCGCTTGGGCTACTCCGAGGCCGAGGTGGCCCACATCGTCGCGCACATCGAAAAGTACGACACCATCGAGGATGTGACGGAAAATGGCGCGGTCATCGCCAGCGGGTTGAAGCCGGAGCATCTGCCCGTCTTTGACTGCGCGTTCAAGCCTGCGCGCGGCCAGCGCAGCATTCATTACATGGCGCATTTGAAAATGATGGCCGCCGCCCAGCCGTTCATCAGCGGCGCCATTTCCAAAACGGTGAACATGCCCGAGTCGGCCACCGTGGCGGACATCCGGGATGCCTACGTGCAGGCGTGGAAGATGGGCCTGAAATGCGTGGCCATCTATCGCGACGGCTCCAAGCGCAGCCAGCCCCTCAGCACCAGGAAAGGGGAGGGCGACGCCGGGAAGTCGGGCGAGGTGGAGGCCCTCCGTGCGCGCATTGCCGAGCTGGAGGCCGAGGTGGAGCGGCTCAAGCAGCAGGTCAACCAGCCGTTGCGCCGCCGGCTGCCGGAGACCCGCACCGCCATCACCCACAAATTTGATGTGGCCGGGCATGAGGGCTACCTGACCGTCGGCCTGTTCGAGGATGGGCAGCCGGGCGAGCTGTTCATCACCATGGCCAAGGAAGGTTCCACCATTGGCGGGCTGATGGACAGCATCGGCACGCTGACCAGTCTGGCGCTGCAATACGGCGTGCCGCTGGAGGCGCTGGTGCGGAAGTTTGCCCATCAGCGCTTCGAGCCGAGCGGGTTCACTAAAAATCCGGAAATCCGCATGGCCACCTCCATCACCGACTATGTCTTCCGCTGGATGGCGCTGCAGTTCATCCCCGGCTATCGCGAGGCCCACGCCACGCCCAACAACCAGCCGGAGCTGGCCATGCCGGGCCTCATGGAGGAAATCAAGAAACACGTCAACCGCCCCGTGCCGGGATTGTTGCCCGTGGCGGAGGAAAATGAGACGGACATCAAGCCGGCCAAAGGCACCGCCTCCACGCCGGCCAAAGGGGCCCAGCGCCTGACCAGCACTTTTGTCAATCAGGGTGATGCCCCCACCTGCCCCAACTGCGGCCATGTGACCGTGCGCAACGGCGCCTGCTATAAGTGCCTGAATTGCGGCGAGAGCCTCGGCTGTTCGTGACCTGGTCTGCTGGGTCGCGGAGGAACCCGGGCCGGAGCGGTGTGGGAGAGACACCCTCCGGCCCGACTCTTTTCCACATGCCTGGCCTCAGGGACCCCGGGGGCGGCGCGCAAGCGGCTCCACCACCTGGTAATCCGCCGGCGGCGCCCACTTAAACGGGGATTCCGTCCAGGCCGGATTATGCACGATATTTGTGTAGTCCTGACGCATTTGGGAGCCGTCGGCCATTTTCAGAGACGTGAAGCGCAACCGGTGATCGGTCGCGCCAACCCCCAGGCTCAATTCCGGTATCAGCCGGCGGGCCGCGACATGCCGGGGAATCAATACGACCACCAGCAGCTCATTGGTAAGCGTGAGGCTGGCAATGCGGTAGCGCGCCTCCAGCTCCGCGCGGGAGCGGGGAAAACCCGCCTCCAGAAGGGCCAGCGTTTCCCGCCAGTGGCTGTTGGCGCCTTGCAACTCATATCTTTCGGCCCGTTTTTGCACCGGATAAATCACCCAGAGATCATGGGTTTGCCGCACCGCGATGGTTTGCGCCGGGTTGCCCAGCTCCCAGCGGAAGCTCGCCGGGGCGGCAAACCACAGCCGGCCGGGAGTGGTCAGCGGTTGCGTCAGGGAGCGCAGCGTGCGGGTTTGAACGAAATCCGCGCCCAGCGATTGCAGATTGGTGTGGGTTGCCAGCCAGCGGTTGAGCAGCGTTTCCGGGTTCTCGGCCGGGAGGACGGCGCCCTGGCCGAGCACAAGCCCGAGTAACATCCCCAGGAATGCGAGGCGGAGGGGGCAGCGTTGGCTTGCGCCTGCCTCCTCAGCGATAAGCTGCCCGGCCGGTTGCCGCTTTCTCCGAGAGCCAGCGGGCAGGGAGCGGGAAATCCTGGGGGCGCGGCGCAGTACGTGCATAAGTGTTATCATGACGCTTTCACAGCGGAAGGCCAGAGCGGGGCAAAGTGAAACCATTGTTCCGGATGGGCCGCGATCACCGGCGCCAGGACATCCATGATACGCTGCGTCAGCGCCTGGCGGGCCTCAGGATGGCGCAGGGCGGCCCGCTCATAAGGCACCGGGAGAGCGGCCATGCCCCGATACCCTGCCGGCGTGCGCACGATGGTGGTGGGCAAAATGGCGCAGCCGCTGGCCCGGGCCAGCTCGGCGGGCGCCACGGAGGCAGCGAAGGGACGGCCAAAAAGTTGCACCGTCACGGCGGACTCCGGCGCCGGACGGTCCACCAGCAGGGCCACGCAGGCGCCGTTTTCCAGATGGCGGATGACCTCCACAAAGCCAAAGGCGCCATCGCCCACCACCACCGTCTGGATGCCCCATTGAGCGCGGGCCTTTTCGCGTAGCGGGGTCAGCCCGGCCGGCTCCGAGCGGGTGATGACAGTCAACTTCACCCCGCGGCTGGCCAGCAGCGGGGCGCCCAGCTCCCAGTTGCCAAGGTGGGGGGAAACAAGTAGCATCCCCCGTCCCTCCTTCTGGACGGTCAACACATGCTCCCACCCCTGCAGCTCGGCAAATAAGCCCGCGGTATCCAGGCCGCTCTCAAACCGCCACAAATCCACCAGCTTGCAGGCAAACTCCGCAAACAACCGCCGCGCGCATCGCCGGGCGGCGGGCAGGCTGCCGGTCACGGGCAGCAGATTGGCCACCACGGCTCGGCGGCGTTGCGGGACCACGGCCCACCACGCAGTGCCCATCACCCGTGCCAACCCCAGGGCGGCCCGCCGGGGAAGCCGGCGGGCGGCTAGGCGGCCGGTGCGCCAGGCGGGGCTGGAGTACCATCCCCGGCTGTGCGCCGGGAGCGAGGCATTTGCTTGATTTTCCCTTTCGCTGGACAAGGCGGGCCGAATGTAACCCGCGCTCAGGAGGGGCTCAATCTTCAAAGTTGCGCAAGGTTGCCCTGGGCCGGGCTTTGGGGCACACTCCCCGCATGATTCATCCGACGGCGATCATTGATCCGAAGGCCGAAGTGGACAGCACCGTCACGGTGGGTCCGTATGCCATCATTGACGCAGGCGTGCGCGTGGGGCCGCAATGCGTCATTGGGCCGCATGTGCATCTCACGGGCCAGACCGTCATCGGGGCGGGCAATCGCTTTCATACCGGGGCGGTCATCGGGGATGCCCCGCAGGATTTGAAGTACCACGGCGAGCCCACGCGGCTGCGCATTGGGGATCACAATGTGTTTCGGGAAAATGTCACCGTGCATCGCTCGACCACCCTGGAGGGCGAAACGGTCATCGGCTCCAACAATTTCCTCATGGCCGGCAGCCATGTGGGCCACAACAGCGTCTTGGGCGATTACGTCATTCTGGCCAACGGCGCTTTGCTGGGGGGCCATGTGCAGGTGCAGGATCGCGTCTTCATTTCGGGTAACTGCCTCGTGCATCAATTCACGCGCATCGGCACGCTCGCCCTCATGCAGGGTGGCAGCCGGGTGAGTCTGGATGTGCCGCCTTATTGCATCGTGCGTGGCCCCAACACGATTTGCGGCTTGAATGTGGTGGGCCTGCGCCGGGCGGGGCTTTCCAGCGCGCAACGTTTGGAATTGCGCCGCCTCTACCATGTCCTTTTCCGCAGTCCCAAAAAACTGCGGGACGCCCTCGAGGAGGCCCGGGCGCAGTTCATCAGCCCGGCGGCCCTGGCGGTCATTGAATTTGTGCAGAGCACCCGCCGCGGCATTTGCCCGGATCGGGCCAGGCGTGCCGCCCACCACAGCGAGGCCGGGGACGAAGAAGGCGCGGAGGCATAAAATGCGAAGGGACGGCCGCCCTGCCGTCCCTTCTTCCCAAACCGGCCCAAACCGGCCGCCCGCCGCGCTTACATCATCCGCTGCAGGGCTTCAATGCGTTTTTCCAGCGGCGGATGCGAGGCAAACAACGCCAGCAAGCCCGAGGGCTTGTTGTTGATCTTGAAGGCGCTCAACGCCGGGGAGCGATCGTCCAGCACGCCGCCGCCGTGCATGATTTCATTGAGCCGCTGCAGCGCGCTGATCATGTTGCTGCGGCCCGCCAGTTGCGCGCCCATGGCATCGGCGCGGTACTCACGATGGCGCGAGTAGGCCATGACAATCATGGTGGCAAGGATGCCCAACACGATCTGGCAGACGATGCTGCCCAGAAAATAACCGATGCCCACCCCGCCACGATCGTTGTCGCGGCGCAGCGCGGAATCGATCAGGAAACCGAACACGCGGGACAGGAAAACCACAAACGTATTGAGCACCCCTTGCAACAGGGTCATCGTCACCATGTCCCCGTTGGCCACATGCGCCACTTCGTGCGCCAGCACGGCCTCAGCCTGGCGCTGATTCATCTGGCGCAGAAGGCCGGAACTGACGGCCACCAGGGCATTGTTGCGGGTGGGGCCGGTGGCAAAGGCGTTGACTTCCGGGCTGTCATAAATCCCTACTTCCGGCGTCCGGATGCCGGCCTGCTCGGCAAACCGCGCCACCGTGTTCACCAGCCAGGCCTCAGTGGCATCCTGGGGACGATCAATCACCTGGATGCCGTAAGCCATCTTGGCCATCCATTTGGAGATCAGCAATGAGATGAAGCTGCCGCTGAAACCCAGGATGGCTGAGAAAATTAACAGCATGGACAGGTTCAGCCCTGCCGACGTGAGGTATTTGTCCACGCCCAGCAGATGGGCCGCCACCGCCAGCACGGCCAACACCGCAATGTTGGTCAGCACAAACAGGATGATCCGTTTCATAGCTCGTTTTCTAATTGTTCAATTCCAACCACGTCGCGCCCTGTTCCGGCTATATTAGCTCCGGATGCCCAAATCTTCCAGCCGGAATCGTGCCGAAACATCAGTGATTTAACTCATTGATTACCAGCCACTTAATCAAGAATCTTTGACTCACGAGCGACACGTATGTGCCAATATGGCGCATCGTGTCACAGATTCACTGCAATCTGACCCTAGAATGGCTAATTCAGACTTTCATCTGCACCCTCGGCCGGGGCTTCGGTCACTTCATCCAAAGTATCCACCACGATCCGCATTTTAATCATGTCGTGCAGAAAGATGCCGATCAGTTCCCCCAGTCTTTCTGGCGGGGCATCGGCACTGGGTTCTTCCTGACTCAGGATCCAGAGCTGGAACGCAAAATCCAGGAGATCGCGCTGTCGGCATTGCTGCGCGATCACCTCAAAAAATTGCTCGTCCGTACTGTCCTTGCTCAAACCCAGGGCCATAATCTGGGGGGTCAGCGCCTGTTCACGCCGGATAATGTCTTCCGGCCCCACGAGGGGGATTTCAGGGTTGAATTCCGCGACCACCGCCAGCAGCGAGGTGACAACGCTCAGCAAGGCGGCGTTGGCGGAGTGATTGGCCAGCTCCTCCCCGGACGGAAACCAGTCCTGCGCGTTAGTGCCCAGCTCACTGGCCATCTCCCGCCGGGCGGCATAGGCAAGGAGAAACGGCTGACTCTCCATCTGGCGGCCAAACTGGCCACTGATGAAGTCGGGCGCGGCCATCTTCAGCTTGTTCAGGGATTGGACGATGGCCGGCGTGGTAATGATTTGCATCGGCGCGGCACTCTGGCAGAGGCGGACGGAAAAGCAACCTCAAAGGGGCGGGAGGTCTTTGGTAAGCGGCGCAGGCCCATCCTGCTTCCCATGGAAGGCCGCAAACCAAAATCCGCCCGGGAAAAGTGATTCCCTCGCCTTGTCGTCGAAGGCACGGGAAGGCGCTGCGGGCCGCTTTTTCATTTGTATGCAGGCAGGGCTTGCGGCATGTATTGAAGGCATGAGGGTGATTCAATCCTTGGCGGCAATGCAGCGGCAGGCGTTGAAATGGCGCACGGAGGGACGGCGCATTGGCTTTGTGCCCACGATGGGCTACCTGCATGACGGGCACTTGAGCCTGGTGCGACAGGCCCGGCGGGCGGTGGGCAGGGGGGGCGTGGTGGTGTTGAGCATTTACGTCAATCCGACCCAATTTGGGCCGCAGGAGGACCTGGCGCGCTACCCGCGCGATTTGCCGCGGGACCTGCGCTTGTGCCGGGGCGAAGGGGTGGACGTGGTTTTTACCCCTTCGGATGCCCAAATGTACCCCGGGCGGGAAACGGGCGACTACAGCACCTATGTGGTGGAGGAGCAATTGTCGCGGGGCATGGAGGGAGCTTCGCGGCCCTCGCATTTCCGGGGCGTGACCACGGTGGTGGCCAAGTTGTTTCTCCTGGTGCAGCCGCACGTGGCGGTGTTTGGCGAGAAGGACTTTCAACAGGCGGCCATCATCCGGCGGATGACGCGCGACTTGAATTTTCCCCTCAAAATCATCGTGGCGCCGACCTGCCGGGAAGCGGACGGGCTGGCGATGAGCTCGCGCAATAAATACCTGACGCCGCAACAGCGGGAACAGGCGGTGTGCTTGTACCGCGCCTTGTGCCATGCGCGGGAGATTGTGCGGCAGGCGCCGCATCCGGTGGAGGCGCATCAGTTGCGCATCAAACTGCGGCAGGAGATTGAGGCCCGCCCGGAGGCGCGGGTGGATTACATCGAGTTTTTCGACCCCGAGACCCTCCGGCCGCAGGCCCGCGTTCAGCCCGGCCATCGCATGGCGCTGGCGGTGTGGGTGGGCGCCACCCGCTTGATTGACAACGGCGCACTTTAAGGCATCATCCCGGTCAAACCCTCGCTATTTCCCGTGGCGCAGCCGCGTCGCGGGAAAATCATTTAATGGCCAACAAACTATTCCAATGCTGAACCTGAAGCTGCTGACCAAGGCGTGGGCGGGCATCGTCCTTCTGACCCTGGGCATGTGTGATTTGCCAGCGCAACCCCGGCCCGGCGACGTTTTCCGCGAATATTATTGGACCAACCCCAAACGCGAGGGAGATGGGTTTTTGCGGGTGGGAGGCAAGCTGGATTACGGCGGGGGGCCGCTTTTTTGGAGTCAGGCCATTGATCTGGAGCAGGCAGTGCGGGCCGAGGTGGTGCTGGAGAAATTGCTTTGTCATGACGGGACGCGCGGGCTGGCCATGGCGGTGAATGGCCATGAATGGCTGCCGGTGCCCGAGGCCTCTGGCATGCCCACCAATGCGTGGGATTTTCAGCATCACACCTATCCCGTGGTGGTGGTGCCCTTGCGCCATTTGCGGGCTGGCTCCAGCAATTTCTTTCAATTAAAGGTGGCCCCGGAGCATCCCTGGAACTGGCCGCAAAACTTGATCTACGGCGCCCATTTGCGGGTGTATTACGACGCCTCCCGTAAGCCGCACCCCCAGGGGCGGATGTTGTCTCCGGTCAACGGAGAAGCCCTGGGCCGGCGGGTGACCTTGCAGGCCGAAGCGCAAAGCCCAAACGGCCCGGTGCGGCGGGTGGTGTTTGTGGGGCGGCATGAGGATGTGAACTGGGAGGGCGATGGGCAGTACCTGCAGTGGCATTACCATTATGTGCGCGGGCAGCTCACCAATCATTTGGGGGAAGCGACAGCCGATCCCTGGATGTGCTTGTGGGACACTTCCTGGGTGCCCGACCAGCCCCGGCCTTTTGAGCTGGCCGCGTGGATCACCGATGCCTCCGGCCTGACCTATTTCACGCCGGCCGTCCATGGCCTGAATTTTCGCCGACCCGGCCTGGCGGTGGAATTGTGCCGGCCCTACGACGTGCCGCCCCGGTGGGTGACGCGGCGGGCGGAATTAAGCCAGAAATTTCGCGTGCAGGGCGATTTGCGGCAGGCGGTGGCGGCGCGCCTGGTCTTCTGCAGTTGGAGTCCGGGCTATTTGCATGGCGTCTTCATCAATGATCAAAAAATCATGGAGCGCGAAGGCCCCCGCTACGCCTATTATTTGCATCGTTTCCCCGTGCCGGATTTGGGCTGCCTGCGGCCTGGCGAAAATGTGTTGAAAACCGGCTTTACGCCTAAATACGACGGACAGACGGTGCATGGGGCGGAAATCAACTGGCCGGGCATCATGGTTTTAATTCAATATCGGACGCCGGAATGAACGCCGGCCCCATTCGGGCTTGGCTTTACAAGGGGGCGGGGGCGGCCTAACGTCTGGGCATGGCGAGCAACAATCCAATTATTGTGGCGCTGGATGTCCCAACCGCCGAACAGGCGCTTTCCCTGGCACGGCAACTGGCGCCGGTGGTGGGGGCCTTCAAAGTGGGCAGCGAGCTGTTCACCGCGGCCGGACCCGAAATGGTGCGGCAGTTGCGCGCCCTCGGGGCCGAGGTTTTCCTGGATTTGAAATATCACGACATCCCCAACACCGTCGCGCGGGCGGTGGCGGCGGCGGTGCGGCTGCAGGTGTCCATGTTGACCATCCACACCTGCGGCGGGCTGGCCATGATGAAGGCCGCCGAGGAGGCCGCCCGCAACACCGCCTTGCAGGCCGGCCTGGACCGCGTGCCGCTGGTCCTGGGGGTGACGGTGTTGACAAGCATGGACACCCAGGAGCTGGCGCGGGTGGGAGTGCCGCAATCCGTGGGGCATCAAGTCGAGCGGCTGGCCTCGCTGGCTTTCGAAGCGGGGCTGCGCGGGCTGGTCTGCAGTCCGCTGGAGCTGACAATGTTGCGCAGCTTCGCGCCTCGGGGATTCCAACTGGTCACGCCGGGCATTCGCGGGCCGGAGGATGCCTTGGGGGATCAAAAACGCGTGCTCAGCGCGCGGGAGGCCATGGACGCGGGGGCCAATTATTTGGTCATCGGCCGGCCCATCTGCGCCGCGCCGGATCCGCGCGCCGCGGCGGAGAAAATCCTGGCCTCGTTGCACTGAGCCCCGCCTTTCCTGCGCGACAAAAGCAGGGCCTTTCCTGCAACCGCGGCTTTTGAGTTGGGACTCAGGCCTCGGCTTTAATCAGGGTCAGCAGCATCGAAAAGGCCTGCGTGGCGCGGACGGCATGCGGCAGGTTGGGGGGCATGTGAAGCCAGTCGCCGGCCTTGAGCTTGTGCCATTGCGGCCCGAGGGCGAATTCACATTCGCCGGTGAGAATCTGCACCAGCGCGCGATGCGGGGAGGTATGCTCGGACAGCTCCTGTCCCTGGTCAAAACCAAACAGAACCACGCGCACATTAGGCCCTTTCAATAGGGTGCGGCTGACGATGCCGTTGGGGGCAAATTGTGTTTCTTGAGCCAGGTTTAACACCTGGCCCTGCCCGGCATTCACCAAAGGTTGCTCGCTCATAGGATTAATTTAAGCCGACACCCGCGCGGGCGTTTGACGGGGATCAAGTTTTGCGCGCCAGTTCGAGGGCGCGCGCCGCAATGTGCTCCACCGGCCAGAGACGCCCTATACCCTCGTAGCCGCACGAGAGCAGGCCTTCTTCGGGGCCGATAAATTCCACGCCGCGGGCGGCAAGGGTGGCCACGTTTTGGCGGGTGGCCGGGTGCAGCCACATCTTGCCATTCATGGCGGGAGCAATGAGCACCCGGGCCTGCGGATTGAGCGCCAGCGCGATGCAGGTCAGGGCGTTGTCGGCCAGGCCGACGGCCATTTTGGCGATGACGTTGGCAGTGGCGGGCGCAATGAGCAGCAAATCGGCGGCATCGGCCAGCTCGATGTGCGTGGGTTTCCAGCCTTCGGTTTCGTCATAAAGATCCGTGACCACCGGATTGCGGGACAGCACCTTGAAGGGCAGGGGCGTGACGAACCGCTGGGCATCCGCCGTCATGACCACGTGAACCTCGCAGCCTTGTTTGGTCAGCAGGCTGGCAAGGTCCACCGCCTTGTGCGCGGCAATGCTGCCGGTCACTCCGAGGATCACCACCGGGGCGCGTTGTACGGTTGCAGGGTTTTCCATAGGCAATCTTGTCTCTTACCAGGCCGGCGGACTGGCCCGCCGGGAGCGGAGCCGCTCGGCCACGAGGATGGACTGGAAATGATGCAGATCTTCCGACATGGTGCCGCTGAGAATGAGGTAATCAAAATCTTTCCAATGCTCCAGCTCGGCGCGGGCCGCCGCCAGGCGGCGCTGAATCACCTCCGGCGGGTCTTGATTGCGCTTGCGCAGGCGGGCTTCCAGTTCGGCCAGCGAGCGCGTGGCCAGAAACACCGTGACAAGGGAGCGGGCCAGCCGGGGATCAGTGGCGGCGGCCTGCCGCAGGGTGGCGGCGCCCTGCACGTCAATGTTTAGCAGCACATCCTTGCCGGCGTCGAAGTGGCGCAAGACTTCTTTTTTCAGCGTGCCATAGCGATGGCCGTGCACCAGGGCGTGTTCGAGGAATTCGCCCGCCGCAATCTGGCGGGTGAAATCGTCCTCGCTCAGAAAATAATAATCGCGCCCGTCCTCCTCCCCGCGGCGCGGGGGACGGGTCGTGCAGGTGATGGCCCGGGCAACCTGGGCATCCACCGCCAGCAGGTTATGACACAGCGTCGTTTTGCCCGCCCCCGAGGGGGCGGACAGGACAATTAACAAGCGCGAATGACTCATGCGGGAACTGCTCCCTGGGCGCTCTTTTAGTCTTTTGTTACCGGTTTGAGCTGCAGCCCGTCGGCCACCACGTAGCCGTCGGTGCCCTGATTGGAGACGGTGACGATCACGCTCTTGCCCGCGGGCAGGGTAAATTTGCCTAAAGAAATGAATCCTTGCGAGGCAAAATCGCGCTGGTTGACTTTGAAAGTCTGGGCCTCGCCGGCGATGTTGACGGTAACCGGCACAGCCGTGGCGCGATTGCTGTGCGGCGGGGAGAGAAGAATGATCTCGTACTCGCCGGCCTGGGGAATCTCCGGTTTGTAGGTGATGGTGCTTGCTCCCTTGTTCTCATTGTTATCGTGCACGTAGCCGGTGCCCAATAGCCGGGCGGTGACCAGGGAGGAAAGCTGCCAGAAACCGGCTTGTTCCGCTTCAGTATCATCCACCGTGAGGCCGGGAAGTTTTTTGAACTCCACCCCGGCGGCGGTGGCATTCCATGCGAGAATCTGGCCGTCGGCCAGGAGCCGCTGACGGAGAGCGGCATAATCCACTTTTTGCACGGGCACATTATTTTGCAAAGCCAGAGCGGCGGCGGTGGCCGCGCTTTGGGCCAGGATCATGAAGACAGGCTCCATGCGAATCGAGCCGTAGGCAATATGCGAGGCGGACAGGCACACGGGCACCAACAGGTTCTCGCACTGCTCCGCCCTGGGGGTGAGGGCGCGGTAGCTGATGGGATACGGTTTCATGGGGGGCACCTGCACGTCGCCCTCATTCTCCACCCGGCCATTTTTCACGATGCGCTGGCAGTTGTGCGAATCCATGTTGTACGCGGCGAGGCCGACGGAGTCGGTGGCGGTCTCCTGGTAGCGGCAATTCTTCTCGGTCATAACATACGCGCCCACCATGCGCCGGGCCTCGCGCACGTAAAGGGCCTGCGGCCAGCCGCCGGTCTCGGGGAACTCATCGGCGGCCATCCCCCATTGCTGCATTTCGCGGCGCATGTTTTCCGGCACGCGCGGGCTGGTGGCCAGGAAGGTGAGAAATCCGCGGATGTAATGCTCGTGCGCCCGGGCAATTTTTTCGCGGGTGGCATAATCAGCCTCCGGGTAATCGTAATTCATCCCAATAAAGTCCGTGGAAAAACCGCCGTTGTTGTTGATGTCCGTCTTCTGGTTGGGCATCCAAATGGGATTCCAAAACTGGCTCAGGGTGGGCTTGTGCCCGGCGGCCACCAGGGCTTCGAGATAACGGCCAAGCAGTTCGTACTGGGCCGGGTCGTAATTGGGCGGCGGCTCAACCGGCTTGCGGTTGGCGGCGTTGGTGGTGAAGCAGAGGCGGTAATTATACGCTTGCACGCGGTGATCGCCCTCGCCGGGCCGGCCACCGTCACCCGGTTGAATGAAGGGAAGCAGACCGCTGGAAGGATCGCCGGGCTTGATGTAAGGATCCACCGGCACCAGGAATTGATGTTTGGGGGTTTGCGCACGAATGCCGTTCAGCGTTTCGCCGTAGAGGGCATTGGCTTCGCGGCCCACCGTATAGGCCACGCCGGCTTTGGCCATCAAGTCGCCTTCGTAGGTGCAGTCAATAAACTGGCGGGCGCGGAAGATGACCCCGCGATCGGTTTCCATTTCCACCAGCCGCGCCCCCTGTTTGCGGGCGGCGGTGAGTTTGTGCTCGCGGTACACGGGAATCTCGTATTCCTTGATGAAACCCTCGAAGATTTGCCGGGCCACGCCGGGTTCAAAAGTCCACATGGTGGCGTCCGGCCCCTCCAGTTGCGAGGCTTGGGACTGGCCGCTGCCCCGGCGGGTGAAGTATTCCCGGGCCGTTTCATACTTCCAGGCCGCGGGTTGGGCGTAATGTTTGGCCACCCGGCGGTAAAACTCGCGGGAAAGGCCGCCGATGGCGGCTTTGTTGCCAATGTCGGTGGCGCCCAGGCCGCCAGTGGTGAGGCCGCCGAGAAAGCGGCCGGGTTCAACCAAAACCACGGAGTGGCCCAGGCGCTTGGCCTGCACGGCGGCGATGATGCCGGCCGAAGTGCCGCCATAAACGCAGAGGTCAGTTTCCACGATGGTGGCGCTCTGCAGAGGGGCCACAGTCGCCAGAAGCAGGGCCCAACCAGACGTTTTTCTGAACATGATTGCCTGTGAGTTCTACGCCGCCCTGCGGCGGACGCTGCCCTGTTTTAACTCAAGTTATCGGCCTAGACCAGTCTGCAGAGCGAAAAAGTTTGAGGGCCGGGAAGTGAAAGCTCGCGGGGGCAGGTGCCAGATTCCCGGCTTAATCGTCCGGCCTTCGGCGGCAGCCTTCCCGGACTTGCAAAAAGGAGGCAAGGGGGGTGACCGATGGCGGGCCGCCTCATCGGATGCCCATAAAAAACCCCCGCAAGCGCGGCCTGCGGGGGGGCAAGTAGTCTTCGCTCGTGCGCGAGGCCTTGCTCAGGCCATCCAGGCGCGGTCACGGTTTTGCGCGGCCTTGATGACGCGGCTGGCGATGGCCACATTTTCGGCCACCTGGAAGTCAAACATGCCCACCACGCAGAAATCGGCGCCGCTTTCGAAGGCGTATTTGAAGCCAACATTCGGATGGATGGCGCCGGCGGCCAGCACTTTGTAGGCCACCCAGGGCCGGTTGACTTCCTGCATGTAACGCACGACGGCGCCCGGATCGAGGCACCAATAATTGTCCACCGAGTAATTATCAATGACTTCCTTGTTTTGATCCGGCCGCCGTTTGGACCAGTAGTTCTCGCTGTGGAGGGTCTTCATGTAGAAGTCCGGCTCGATGCCCGCCTTTTCCACGGCCTGGATGGTGCGCAGCTCGTGACCGGCCACCCCGGCGATCATGCCGTGGTCCTTGACGATGGCCACAAACTTGGCAATCAGCTCCACCTTGTTCTCGCGGGTCCAGGCATCGCCATAATTCCCCACCAACAGCGCGCCCACCGCCCCGGCATCGGCGGCCTCCTTGATGTTGCGGGTCAGATCGTTGGGATTGGGATCAAGCTGGGCCAGATATTGAATCTTGCCGCCGCGCTGCCGGTAGGCCTTCAACGTGTTGACCGCATTCGGATCGTGCGGGTTGAAAATCATGGTGTTGACGCCGTGCTCCTCGCAGATGGCCCACGTCTCCATGATTTTTTCCTGGGTGAAATAGGCCTTCAGCAGTTTGGAAACATAAATCAAATCGCGGCTGTGGGCGTAGCCGCTGATGAGATTGCCGCCGCAAATCAGGCGGCTCATGGTCACCTTGCCAATCTTGCCGGTGGGGCAGGTGGCCTTGGAGCCGGGAACCGGCGGAGACGTGACGGGCTGCGCCTCCTGGGCGGCAAGGTTGGCCTCCTCGAAACTAAAGGCCAGCGGCGCCATCAGGGTGGCCGCCATGGACTTGCGAATGAAACCACGACGCGAGGCTTTTTCTTGCATAAAACAAAACAATTATACAGGGCGTTGGCAGTATAAACTGCCACTTTTTCCCATGAAATCAACCCCTAAAAACAGGCCGTCAGCCTTTTTTGGGGGAGGCGGCCCGGGCGGCTTCGATCAGCTCCCAAAACTTGGGATTCTGTTCCAGCGCCTCATCTTCGCCCGCCGGCAGGGTGGGGTTGCGAAAGAAAAAGTCCTTGAGCGAGTGGCGGTTGAGAATGCGATGCACCAGAATGCCCAGATCGTGGCGCTCGAAGTATATGCGGTAGTCGCCGATCCGGAATCGGTACAGGGTGCGGCCCCCGCGCTGCAGCTTGCCAAACCGGTGCAGATCGGTGCTCATGGCCTCGTGGGGGAGACCGCGAAACTCGCCCAGGATGGAAAGCTGCAATTCCTTGGGCATGCGCGTCAGCTCGGCGGCGCTGGTGGGATTGAAGATGATTTGAAAGGGCATCATGGTTCCCCAAAAAGTCGCGGGCAACGGTTATTCCTCCTCCTCGCCGGATGCAAGGTACTTCTCCAGATGCCGGTCCAAATCCATCAGACTGCCGGCGCAGGTGGCCTTCTGCACAAAATCCACCATCGCATCGGTCCAGGCCTCTTCTTCCACCTGCTCATTGATGAACCACTGCAGCATGACCTGCGCCGGATAATCCTTGTCCGCAAGGGCGGCCTCATACGCCTGATTGATGCCGGCGGAATTGGCCCGCTCCATGGCCTGCGCCTGGCTGGCCACTTCCAGCAAATTGCCGTAACCAGTGCGGGGGGCCTTGACCTCGGCGAGCACGGGCAGCACGTCGCGGTCCAACAAGTGCCGCATGATGCGCCGGGCATGCTCCCGCTCCTCCTGCTCCTGTTTGAAGAAAAATTCGGCAAAGCCGGGGTAGTTTTGCTGCTCGCACCACAAGGCCATGGCCAGGTAGGCGTGGGCGGCGCCGAGTTCGTAATTAAACTGGCGTTGCAATTCCTGCTCCACCGCCGGGGTCATCGGTTTTCCAGGCATAGACGTGTTGTTTTAACAGTTCGGCCCCCAGCATAATGCGGTTTCGCGCCGCTGTCGAGGGCGGGTTGCAAACCAACCCCAACTGCGCTTTATACCGCCTCAGGCCGGGGGATGCGGGGAAAGGGGCAATCAAGCCGCCCGCAATGCGCCGTTCTCCATCAACAGGCAACGATGCGCGAAGGCGGCAGCCCGTGGATCATGCGTCACGAGCAGGACGGCGGCGCCGCGTTTGGCCTGCGCGGCCAGCTCTTCCAGAACTTTCGCTCCGTTGGCCTCGTCAAGGTTTCCGGTGGGCTCATCCGCCAGCAGCAGGGGCGGCGCATGAAACAAGGCCCGGGCCAGGGCCGTCCGTTGTTTTTCTCCGGTGCTCAGGGCGGCCGGCAGATGATCCAGACGGGCGGACAGGCCCAGGCTTTCCAGTAAAAACTTTGCCCGATCCATCGCATCGGCCCGTGGCCGGGGCAGGGCGGCGGCCAAAACGTTTTCCAGCACCGTGAGGTAGGGCAGGAGATGAAATTGCTGAAATACAAAGCCAATCTTTTCGGCCCGAAAACGGGCGCGGGCCTCCGGCGACAGGGCATACGGCTCCGTGCCGTTGACCTGCACCGTGCCTGCGTCCGGCCGCAACAACCCACCGGCAGCCAGAAGCAGGGTGGTTTTGCCGGAGCCACTGGGGCCGCGCACGGCCACGAATTCCCCCGGCTGGACGTGCAACGTTACCTGATGCACCGCCCGGATTTCTCCGCGGTCGGTGCGGTAGTGTTTGGAGATGTTTTCCAGCCGCAACATGCTCAAATCAACCTTCGCGCAGGATGTGCGCCGGATCTTGTTGGGCGGCGACGAGCGCCGGCACCCACGCCGCCGCCGCCGCCAGCAGGGGCGAGGCCGCCAGGACCGCCAGCAGCAGCCCCCAGTCCACCACTTGTTTGAGCGCCTCCGGGGGCAGCGTGGCTCCCCCGCGCCAGGCCAGCCAGAGCCCGGCCGCCACACCCAGCACGGCGCCGGCCAGGCCCGAGACCGCCGCCCGCCCAATAAATACGCCCAGCACCTGCCCGGCGCGGACTCCCAGCGCCCGCAGCAGCCCAATCTCCGGCCGGCGATCCCGCACATTCAACCAGGTCAGCAGTGCAATCCACAACACGGCCGCCGTGAGCACCACCGGGATCAACCAGGCCGCAAAAGCCTCCTGCTGGGCCCGCAGCCGGGCGCGGCCCTCTTTCTCGTGTTGAAGACTGGCCAGGGCCTGCTCGGCGGCGCGGTTGCGGGCCTCGGCGCGGGTGATGGCCTGCGAGGCAAATTCAATGACGCGGGTGCCCGGCAGCAGCGAGCCTATTTCCGCGCGGATCTTCGCCAGACGATCCGCCTCGCAGTTGCACTCGAGCGCCAGGATGGCGTTGATCTGGCCGGGCATCTGCAACAATTGCTGGGCCTCGTGGAGATTGATCCAGAGAGTAATGTCATCCGCGTTGCCCTTTTCCTCCATGAGTTTGGCGATGGTGAACTCGCGGCCCATGAAGGTGAGTTTCTGGCCGGTCTTCAAACCAAGGCTTTGATGCAGTTCGTATCCCACCACCACATGGCCCGGCGGCACCGATTCCAACAAGGGTTTCTGGTTGGGGCTTTGGATGAACACCTCCCCTTTCACCCCCATCAAAATGACTTTGCGCTGGCGCTCCGGCCATTTGACCTTCTGGGTGAGCGCCGGCAGGACATGATTGATGGTCATCACCCGGTTGCTGGCCAGGACGTGGGCATATTCCTCGGGCATAAGGCGTGGAGGTTGCTCGTCATTATGCAAATCGTTGAGGCTGGCCCCGGCGGGCAGGATGAGGATGTTAAACCCCAGTTTGAGCATGATCTTCCGGTAATCATCCTGCAGGCGGGCCATCATTTGTTTGACTTCGGCCTCGCGCGCCGCCAGCAACCGCTGGGTCTGCACATCGTGCAGGCGCAGCAGGGTCAGTTGCGCCACCAAACACCCGGCGGCGGCGGCCACGCTCAACACCGCCAGGCCGAAGTTGAGTTTGCGAAAGGTAATTTCGCGGAGGATTAATCGTGCCCAGTTCATGGTCCATCAAACCAGGGTTAGGCCGTCCGACGTGTCAGCCACCAGGTGGCCAGGATCAACAAACCCGCCAGACCGGCCCCGAAATAATACACCAAGCGCATAATCCGGCGCGTGCCCGGCTGCTCCTCCACGGGCAGGGCCTTGGCGGCGGCTGGCACGGCGGCTGACGCAAGGTTGGTTTTTTCCACCAGTCCCCCCAAACCCAGCAGGGGCGCGGGCGGCGGCTCGCTGTATCGCTGACTGCCGGCCACTTCTTCCCAGTTGGCCGTCATCAACAAGTCCAGGCCGGGGTTAAGCTCTTTGACTTCACAGGAGCAGGCCCCAGTCAGAAATTCAATCATTTCACGGATGACCGCCGGGTTGATTTGGGCCTCCGGCAGTGCGCACAGGGCGCGCCCCCGTCCGAAAACGGGCACCACAATGGGCGTTTTGCGGGCGGCCAGCTCTGGTTCCACCGCCAGCATGGTTTGGATAAATATTTCCTCTTCTGGCGCCTGCCGGGGCGAGCGCACCAGTTGGAAAGATATTTCCAAAGTGGCGTTGGTGGTTTCGGGCGCATCCGGATCGGCGGCCAGCTCCAGCCGGCGGTGGGCTTTTTTTAATTCAGTTTCCATCAAGCCAGCCAGGCGCTCATCGGCCTGCCGGTTGCCGGACTCCAATAGCATCCAGACGGCGGCATGTCCGCCGGCCAGCCCGCGGGCCACAGCCCGGCGCAGGGGGGAATCCACCAGCCGCGCCAGATTGGTCGGAGTGAGGGGGCCCGCCCAGGCGCTGGGAGCCTCCGGTTCCGCATCTGGATACCGCACCACCACCCAGGGCAGGGGGGCATTGGACTGGCCCTGCCATACCGTCTGCACCCCGGCCGGCATGGGGGAGGATACATCCACCAAACGCAGGGCGAGATTGGCCAGTTTCTGGGTTTCGCCGATCTGCCGCAGCGCCGCCACAGCCTGATTCTGTTCCGATGTCAACGGCCCCCGATGGAAAATCAGCACGGGGTACACTGAAGGTTTCCATCGCTCCAGGGCATAACGGAAGACGGGCGTCTGGCAGGCCTGCAAACTTTCGCTCAAGCCCGCCAGCCCCAGCCAGAGACCGAGCCACACCGCCCACCGGATTTGCCTGGGAGCATGCATCTTGAGGCCAACATAGCCCAGACACCGCTGGTTCCCAAGCGCAAACCTTGGGGGAGATGGCGTGCCCGCAAAGCCCGCCGCAGCCAGCCGGTTTGATTACCCCCATGCCTCTGGCGGGGGCCGGCGCTGGCGGGAGACTGCCCCCCTTCCGCCATGGTTTTGCGATTGTCCCGATGGCTGATGCCGGCGGTCATGCCCACCGAAAAAAATCTTGTGGGGGGTATTGACTTATGGCGGGAGTCTGGTAGTTTTCCCGCTCTTTGGATTGGGTGTTTCGATGAAAACATATTTGCCAAAAGTGAATTTGAACGAGCGCAAGTGGCACGTGGTGGACGCCGACGGCAAGGTTTTGGGCCGTCTGGCGGCCCAGGTGGCGAATTTGTTGCGCGGCAAGAACAAGCCGGTATTCACTCCCCACCTGGATACGGGCGACTTCGTGGTGGTCATCAACGCTGAAAAAGTGCGTGTGACCGGCAAGAAGGAGACGCAGAAACAGTACATGACCTACTCCGGCTGGCGTGGGGGCGAGAAGCGCCGCACGGTGGCGGAGATGCGGGCGCGGCACCCGGAGAAGCTCATCGAGCATGCCGTCAAGGGCATGGTGCCCAAGAACCGTCTGGGCCGCGTGTTGATGACCAAGTTGAAGGTGTATCGCGGGCCGCAACATCCGCATGCCGCGCAGAAACCCGAACCCCTGAAGGTGGAGGCCTGATTTTTCGAGACCGCTGTTTTATTTCATTGAAGCAACATGAGCACCACCGTTAGCGAAACCAAGCCCATCGAGTTCAAAGGCACCGGCCGCCGCAAGACGAGCGTGGCCCGGGTGCGCATGGCAGTTGGATCGGGCAAAATCCTGGTCAACAACCGCCCCTTTGAAAGCTACTTCGTCACCGAAAACCAGCGCCTCCATGCCACCCGGCCGCTGGTGGTGACCGACAGCCTGACGAAGTTTGACCTCTACATCAATGTCACCGGCGGCGGTCTGACCGGGCAGGCGGGGGCCATCCGGCACGGCATCAGCCGGGCCTTGTTGCAATTCGACTCCACCCTGCGGCCCACCCTCAAGAAGGAGGGGCTGCTGACCCGCGACCCGCGCATGAAGGAGCGCAAGAAATACGGCCAGCCGGGGGCGCGCAAACGCTTCCAGTACTCCAAGCGCTAAGCGCTCGCATTCTCCTTTTACACCACCCGCCGGAGTTCAATCCGGCGGTTTTTTTTATGGGCTGGCGGCCTGTTTTTCCGGGCTGTGCTGCGCACGGGGGAATGACGGCGCAGGGCTTCCCGCCGTTTGGAGAATCACGGCCACTGGCAGAGTGGGCTGCCTGAACCGCAGCGTGGCCGGGCGCCAGCAACTTATTCTGCGGGCGCGGGGATCCAGATTTTCTGCCCGATTTTCAATCGGTTCCAGTCCACGCCGGGGTTGGCTTCCTCGATGGCCTTCTGCGAAACTTTGATGCCGGCATCCCGGTATTCCTTAATGATGCGGGTGAGCGTGTCGCCGGATTGCACCACGTACTCGTAGCCCTTTTCCTCCTTCGCCGGCGCGGGCTTGCGCGTGGGAGTGGCCGGAGGAGCAGCCGGGGCCGGCGGCGCGGCCTTCAAGGTTTTGGCCAGCTCGGCGATTTTATCCAGGACGAGCTTGTTGTCGGCGATGCGGCTCTTGTCCAGCTCCACCAGCCGCTCGGCCAGCCGGCGCAAATCTTCCGTGGATGCCCAGTTGGTGGGGGTGCGGCTGCTGCGTTCCTGCAGGGCGCGCAGCTCGGCCAGGGCGGCATCCAACTTCTTCTGCAATACCTCCTGATTTTCCTGCAAGGCCCGCACGGCGGCGGCGAGCGACTTGTATTTTTCATCCAGCTCCTGGCGCTCGGCCAGCAGCGTGGCCAGGGTAGTATCCTGCGCCGGAAGCGGCAGGGCTCCCAGCGCCGCGATCAATCCGAAGCTGACAATTAACATTCTTGTGCGCATAATCCACCAACGCTCCGTCCCTCACCATAAGGTAACCGCCGGGCGGGGGGAAAGTGGAAAATCCGGGCAATCAAGGTTGCTTTGTGGCGGCGGGGACGTATGTTCTGGGTGGATGTGGCATGCAAGGTTTGAATGCTCAACCCATTGATCAAGGGAGGGCCCGCCGGGCTGTGAGAAATGGACGCCATCCCTGGGCAAGCGTTTGGCTATGGGTTTTGCCTTTATTGCTGGGCTGGGTTCCGCCCTGCCCGGCGCCGCCTGCGGCCGACAGCGTCAAACTCAAAGTGGGAGACATGGCGCCGCCCTGGGTGGCGGGCCGCTGGCTTCAAGGCGGCCTGGCGGAAAAAACCCTGACCAATGGCACCGCCGTGGTTTTGTTTTGGACTTCCTTGGAACCCACCGGCTTTGTCGGCTTGTCCCGGCTGGAGGGAATGCGCGAGAAGTTTGCGCCGCAGGGCGTGACCTTTGTGGGGGTCCGCGTGTGGGAGCATCCTCAGGAGGAATGGGAGCCGGTGCGCAAAAAGGCGGGGCTGGTGGTGGAAATGCCGCTCATGGCGGATGCGCTGGATAATCGCCGCAAGGGCATCCTGGCGGCCACCTGGCTGGAGCCGGCCCAGATCAATGCGGTCCCGGTGGCCTTTGTGCTGCATCAGGGAAGAATTGCCTGGATCGGTCATCCGCTGGGCTTGCGGGAGCGGACGCTGCTCAAATTATTGGACGGCACTTATCCTTGGGAGCAGGCCGTGGCGCAATATGCCAGCCAGTTCAACCAGGCCGAGGATTTCGAGAAATTGTGGAAACTATTGCAGGCAGCCGGCGAAAACAACAACTGGAAGCAGGCCCATGAGATCCTCAACCGCATGTCCGGCTTGCTGCCGCCGGAGGACCGCGTGGGGCTGGGCGCTGTGAAATTTCAAATTTACACGACCGAGGGGCGCATGAAGGAGGCCATGGCCCTGGCCGCCGAGCTGGCCGAACAATACCCCGAAGAGCCGCACCTGTTGAATTTGCTGGCCTGGGAGCTGGCCACGAATGATGACTTTGAAAAGCCCGATTACGATTTGATCCTGAAAATTGCCGAGCAGGCCAATGCCGCAGCCTATGGGCGCGATGCCCACATCCTGGACACCTACGCCCGGGCGTTGTTTCTCAAAGGCCGCAAGGAGGACGCCCTCCGCGCCCAGGCGCAAGCCGTCAAGCTGGCCCCCGAAAATGTGCGCAGCAAGTTTGAAGACGTGCTGCGTTATTATCAGCGCGGCGAGCTGCCGCCGCCGGAGGATTAAGCCGCCTGCCGGCTGAGGGGCTATGGGGCGATGCAGTACAGATGTTGCGCGGTGCGAATGAAAAAGCGCCCCTGCGAAACCGCCATGGAGGCCTGTGCCTTTTCGTTCAACCGGTTGCGCGCCAGCACCTTGAACTCCGGCCCGGGCGCAATCACCGTGGTTTCCCCGGACTCGTTCAATAAATAAATGCGCCCATCCGCGTACACAGGCGAGGCGCTGAACGCGCCTTGAAGGCGTTCCTGATAGACCACTTCGCCGGTCGCGGCGGTGTAACACGTCAACATGCCGTTGTCGGTCACTGCGTATAAATGCGATTTGACGTAGAGCAGGGAGGATTGCGTGGGCGCGCCGCGCTTTTGCTCCCACGCGATGTGCGTGGCCGTCACGTCGCCGCGCCCGCCGGGTTTCACCGTGCGAATGGTGGTGGCTTCAAACCCGGAGGAGGTGAAGATCAGCCCTTCGCCATACACCGGGCTGGGGGTGACGCCCTCCCCGCGACTGTACACCGTCCACAGCCGCTCGCCGGTTTTCAGATCAAACCCCTGGATGCAATCCCCGGCGCAACTGATCAATTCCACGCGGCCGCCTTCGCTCCAAATGAAGGGCGTCACATGCGCAATGCGCGACATCCCCCGCCGGGCGGTCCAGACACGTTTGCCGGTGCGGGTGTCCAGGGCCACGATGAAGGATTTGTCCCAGGGGATTTGCCAGCCGGTGCGCTCGAAATCGCTGTTGTTGGGCCAGTTGCCGGCCTGATCCACCCGCTGGCTGCCATCGTAGGGCATGATCAGCAGCCCTTCATGCAGGATGGGGGAGGCCCCCAAGCCGTGCCGGCTGTAAAACGACACCTCGCGGTTGGTCCAGGCCACCTTGCCCTGAAAATCCAGCGCCACCACGCTGCCATCATTGAAGACCGCATACACCTTCTCCCCATCCGTGCAGGGCGTGGGCGTGGCGTACGAATTCTTGCCCTCTTTGCGCAGGCGCTGCTGTTCAAACACCCGCACATCCCACCGCACCTTGCCGGAGTCCCGATCCAGGCACAGGACATGGCATTGCGTGCCGTCTTCCCGGGCCGCAGTCAAAAACACGCTGTCATTCCACACGATGGGGGACGACCAGCCTTCGCCGGGGATGGCGGTTTTCCATTGGACTTTGTTGGTGGCGTCCCAGCTTAGCGGGAGGTTGCGCTCCGAGGAAATTCCCTGTCCATTGGGGCCCCGAAAACGCGGCCAATTTTCGGCGGCCAGATTCCCAACGCCCAAGGCCAGAAGTGCCAGGGCCAGCAAGCAAGTGGTCTTCATGCCCCCTAGCATAAAACCTTCCCCGTTTTTCGTCCACGCCAAAGGCAAGACGGGCAGCGAAGGAGGGCCGCTCAACGTTCCAACCGCAGGGTCACCAGCCCATAGCCGGGCACGGGCACCGTGTCCTGGAGGGCGCTGCCCGGTTTCTCGCTGGTGTCGCTCAGGGTCACGCGCGCGGGGCGGAAACTGCCCCAGCGGAGCGTGGCCTGCCGGTTTTGACCCGAGGCGCCATAAAGGCGGGCAATCAAGGCCCGGCCGTCATCGCTGGGTTTAAGCGACAGCAAATGCACATCGGCCGGCTCCACCTGAAAGAGAGAACTGGACGAAGCCGGCCCTTGCGCCGGCACCGCCACCAGCGGGAAGCTGGCGCTCGCCGCAAAGCGCTCGGCCTCGGCGTCGCCGCCGGGCGCATGGACTCGCACGAGGAAGCGGAACCAGGCGGCGCCATCCTGATAGGCGCGGTAATTGGTGCCCCAATGGTTGTTCATGGCCCAGGAATAAAGAATCTGCGTGGGCTCGACGGTTTGCCGCCAGGCTTTGGGATCGGCCTGGCTGTTGAGCAGGTTGGCCGTCAAACCGCCCACCTGCACCAGCGGCGCGTCCAAGGTGACCCAGGTCACCGCCTGCTGGGGGCCGTTGATGCCCGCCCAGCGGCCCACGCTGAACCAGTTTTTACAGGCGCTGGGCAGCAGATCGGCGTGCGGCCGAATCACCCCCAGCGGCAGCCCCAGCCGCAATTCGCCGCCCGGCACGGCAAACGGAAAGGCAAAATTCACGCTCTCCTTGCCTTCCGCAGCATGATAACTGGCGGACTCCAGTTTTTCCTTGTCCAAAAAGTTGCGGCATTCCACGTAATCCGCCCCGGCGTTCAACACATATTCCTGACGGAGCAGACGGCAACCCGGGGCGCGGCTCTCGGCGATGAGCGACGCCACCAGCGGGCCGCGTTCACCCACCCGCCAGGTGACATTCGTCACCCGCTGCAGCCGCTGGGTGTTGGAGCCGCGGAAATATACATATTCGTTGAGTCCTTCGCCTCCGGCGGCATGGACGAGGTTGGCGCTGGCGCCGGCCACCTTGAATTCCACGATGCTGCCGCGCCGGGCATCGAAGCGGATTTGCAGGCGCTGGTTTTCCAGCACCGTACCCTCCGCGCGCGCCAGTGCCTGCGGCGGCGCGGCGGGAGGCCCGGCTTGAATCTGGTAACGGCGCGTGCCCAGCGGCGGCACGTTTTCGGCCAGAAAGGCCAGGGAGTCATCTTGCAACCGTTGCGCAGGCACGGCCCGCCCCCGGTCATCCACCACGCGATCACCGGCCCGCGACAAGGCGCGGGGCACCCGCACGAGTTCAGTGCGCGGCCAGCTCAGGGTGTTGATCAAATCCACCGCATGGGGCACGCTTTCACCCCTGCGCGCCGCCAGGGCCTGATCATGAAGAATGCGCGAGCGGCGGTCGGCCTGCAGGGCATAATTTTGTTTGATCGCCCATTGGCCGATGGTTTCAGGATGCTCCGGCTGGCTCACACTGCACCACGCCCCCCACGTGTGCTCCGAATACAGGAGCACATAATTCCAGGCATCCCCAAAGGACGCGGCCGGATAGGCCGACGGCGCCCACATCGCAAAGAGCGATTCCGCCTGGGCCAGCCGATCCGCGCTCGCCCGGTTCCACGCCGTCTCCGCCGCGCTGCTGCCCACGCCGTCCTCCCAATACGGCGACCATTCGCCGCGGGCCTCCGGTATTTGCGGGCCGTAACGCGCTTCCATGGCCCGGAAGGCCGCACTGGCCGAGGAGATGATAAACCGCGGCCATTCGTACTCCGCATTCCAATCCCGGATGAAATCGCAAATGGAGGGATCCGGCGGCGCATTGTCCCCATGCCCTGACCAGCGCACGTACGCAATCTCGTACGGATAATTCCGCTGGGCCAGTCCCTCGCAAAACTCCTCCACCAGCCGCGGGGACATTTGATGGTAGCGATGCGACATGGCATAGCCCCAAAACGGAATCCAGACCAGCACTTTGGATCGGCCGTCCGGGCCGACCCAGTAAAAGGGTTTGTTCTCCCACTGCACCAATATATCGCCGATGCGATCGAAATAATTGGGGGCGGTGGAAAAATACTTGATGCCGGCGTGATTCATGGCGGGGACCAGGCCCCAGGTGTAGCCGGGCACGTCGCTGATCATCGCGGTGTCAATCGGGATGCCGGTTTTGTCCGCCAGCTCCGTGGCGAAACGAAACACACGCAACAATTCCTCCGGCCGGCACACGCCGGTGAGCATGTTCAGATACATGCCGCACAACGCCACCTCGCCGCGCTTCACGGCGGCCAGGAATTCCTGGCGTTGTGACTCGTCCAGCCGGCGCAGGTACAAGTCGGCCGCCCAAAGCACCTCCACATTCCACACAAAGCGGGCCCCTTCAGGATAGCTGGCCGTGCGCCGGGCGTGCGCCATGCCATCAATCAAGTTTTGCACCTGCCTCTTCTCGATCTCCGTCTGCAGCGCGGTGTAGCCAATGTCCGTGTGCGAGTGCGGCATGACATAGACCGTCAGCGGCCGCACCGGCGCGTGACGATAGTCCAGCCGGGCCGCTGTCTGGCCCTCCACCACCAATTCCACCGGCAGGTTGGTTTCCTGCCGGGCCGCCGCGAGCGATAGCTCCACCATCTGCCGCCCCGGCCGCAGGGTCACCGGCAGGTTGGTGACGCCGGCAATGCGCAGCACCGCCCGGGCGCTTTCCAGATAGGGATAATTCACCTGAACCCGTACCGGCTGCAGGCCCCCAACGCGCTTTTGAAAAGGCAGCGCGCGCACAGACAGTTGCGCCCGCGAGGGCGCCGCCTCGGGCCTGCCGGCGGCATAAAAAGTAATCTCGGCCCCGCCCACCGTGGAATATTGGCTCCCCAGGCGGGTGATCCTCCAACGTGCGGACTTGACCATTTGCGGCGCAGGCAACGTCACCACCGTTTCACCGCCCCGCCGGTTGACATGCGTAATGGGCACGGTTTGCAACAACTGGCCCTGCGCATCAAACAAACTCAGCTCGGAGGCCGCCACCGTGGCGGGATCGTTGCGATCCAGATGCCGGAACGCGCCCAACTGCACCGGGGCGGGAAACTCGAACTCGACGAAAGTGTTGGTGCCATTGGCATTGCTCGAGTATTCCGTTTTTTCCACCCCATCCAACAGGTTTTCGGCATTGTGCGCTCCGCCAGGATAAGGCGGCGAAAAGGCCTTCAACCGCGGCGCCGGAAGCGGCTCCAGCGGGGTAAAAGTGGCCGCGCCAAGCGGCATCCATCCCAGCCCTACGCCAAGAACGGCCCCGGCCAAACCCAGAGGGGAAAAAATGGTACGCATACGTATGCAATAATGTTTGTACCTCATGCATCCCCACGACGCCAGCGCAAATCCGCCCAGCATTTGCCCCAGGCGCATTCACCTATGCTCCTGAAAACAACTCCGCTTTCCCTGGGAATGCCAACAAGTCATGTCCAACATTAAAATATTCCTGACCCCGAATGAAATTTGTGGCACGGAGGCAGTTGAGGAATTAGACCTTGGAAATAAACCGACTTTCAGTTTCTGGCGGAGTGCCTGCCCCAATTCATATAAAGCCATCCAAGAAGGAGGAGGCTCACGGCGCTCAGGCTTAGCCCCACGTAAAACCAGCGGTCCACGTAGCGGAGCTCGACCTGATGTTTACCAGGGGGGACAGCCAGTGCCTGGAAGGCGTAGTTGCCGCGCCACAGCGGCACGGTTTGCCCATCCACCTGGGCACGCCAGCGGGGGTAGTAGGACTGGGCCACCACCACCAGCGCCGGGGAGGGGGATTCCACCTCGCAAGCTAAACGATGCGCCCGGATTTGACGCACCGTGACCTGCACCGACGCGGCCTGGGTGACCGTAATCTGGGGCCGCAGTTCTTCCGGGAAATACACCACGGCCGCCGGATTAAAATCGGCCGCTGCCAGTCGCGTCAGCAGATTCGTCTGGGGCACAAACACCGGACGCTGACCGGCGGTGATGAGCGGCAGGGCGTTGCTGCGGCCGACGAAGTAATTCACCACTCCGGGGGCGGTATTGTATTTCACCCCCAAAAAATCCAGCAGCGGGGCGGGCGCTTGATTGGTATGCACCTTGTAAAACAAGTCTTCCACGGCCCGCTGCTCGCGGATTTGCAGGGTCGAGGAGCCGTTCACCTTGGGCAGGCGTTCCAGCAGGTTCAGGTGTGACCACTGGGCCGTGCGACGTTCCAGCCAGCGCTCGCGCAAGTCGCCCGTGCGGGCATGCAACAAGGCGCGTTCGGCCTCGTCGGTGATGAAGATGCGGCCCTCTCCGAAGCGGAGGGGTTCGGTTTTTTGCGCGAGCTTCCAGAAGCCCGGCTCGAACAGGCCCACCGGCAAATCCGCCAGCCGGAGGGGCAGGGTGGGATTTTGCCGCGGAGCATGGCTTAGCAAATCGGCCAGGCTCAACATCATCAACGCCGGCACGGCCAGCCGTCCCCAACGGGTGTGGGTCAGGCCAAGCACCGCCGCCAGCCCGGCCCCCAGCCACAGCAGGCGTCCCCACGCATTGCTGCGGACCACCTCCGGCTGCTCATATTGCATGGGGTATTTGGCGGCCATCGCCATCAGGATCAGCAGCAGGGCGGCCACAAGGATGAAAGTGCCCACCGCCCGCCCCGTCCAGACGGGGCGCGCAGCGCTGCCTTCGGCCGGCAGCCGCGCCACCGCGAAAGCCGCCAGCAGCGGCAGCAACAGCGTGGTCAATAACACAAACTTCACCGGAAACCGCAGCACTTCGAGCGGCGGAAACAGCCATTTCAAGAGGGCATACAGCCCCCCGGCATCGCCCATCGCCAGCCAGCAGGCCAGCGCCGCCAGCCCGGCCAGGGCCGCCACACGGCGATTGCGTGCCCAGATCACCGCCCAGGCCGCCATCGCGACGGTCAGCACGCCGGGATAATAAGAGGAAAGAAAGTTTTGTCCGTGCTGGTAGAAAATGCCTTCGGGAGTTTCAAAACAATGAAACAGGGGCAGAATGAAATTCGCCAGCCCCCAGACGGGCATGGTCCACTTGGTGACGATCCCCCCGGCGGCGCGATGCGAGTGGGCCAGCAGCTCAAAGAATGGCAGCAACTGCACGGCGGCCAGGCCGGCCGCCAGGGCGATGATCCCCCCCACGCGCCGCAGTATGCTTGCCCTGCTGCCGGAGGCTTCCAGCAGAGCCAGGGCCGCCAGCAGCAGGACGGCCAGCCAGGTCAAGCCAATCAGTTCCGGCACGCCGGTGAGCAACTGCAGCGCCGCCAGACCGCCAGCCAGCAATGTACAGCGGCCTCCTTCTTGCCAGGCGCGCTCGGCGCTCCACAACACCCATGGCATCCAGGCCAGAGCCGCCACATAATTGGGCCACATGAGACACGCAAAGGTGGCGCCATTGAAAACAAACCACCATCCCGCCAGACTGGCGGCCACCGGATGGCCTGTCCATTGCCGGGCCAGCACATACATCCCCAGCCCTGCCCAAATCAGGTGCGCCAGGCAAAACCAGCCCAGCCCCTGGGGCAGCGGCAGGGCCAGAAACGGCCACAGGCCGGGATAATACACCATCGGCCCCCATTGCGCCGCAAAGGGCGCCCCGCAGTTGCTGAGCGGATTCCAAAGCGGAAACTCCCCCTCTGCCAGACTGGCCTTGAGGTGATGCAAACTGGGGTAGGCCAGCACGCCGTGATCCCGATAAAAAAATGCCTCCCATCCACCCAGCACGCCCGGAAAACAAACCCCCAGTCCGGCCAGGAGCCAGAGGGCAAACCAACCCGGGGACAGCCAGCGCCATGCTGGTGCCGTGGTGCCAGGGGCGGAGTTGTCAGTCTGGGCCATGCGTGGCGCGGCCATTCAACCCGCACCTGGTATGAAACTCAATGCCAAACCTCTGCACCAGTACTGAAGTTGCCGCAATTGCACCCTTTTTACGCCGCTCTTGCACGGGGCGGGGGAGGAAAAAAGCGGGCGCACAACTTGATTCGTCCGAAGGGCAGGCTGGCCGCCAACGTGATGGGACGGTGGCACTGATTCAAGCCCGGGCAATCCGCCGCTTAAATCTCCACGTGCGGCGTGTGGTATTTGGCAAACAGAAGCTTGGTCCGCGCCGCCGTCAGCGCCATGATCAATTCATCATAACTCTGAAAACGATCCACCGGGCTTTTGGCCAGCATCCGAATGATCGCTTCCGAAGTGGGATGCGTCACATCGGGCACCACTTGATCGGGCGGGGTGGCCTCCATGCTCACATGCGCCATCAAAATCGCGTCATCCGTCTCCGCCTCAAACGGCACGTGGCCCGTCAGGCCGTGGTACAACGTCGCGCCCAGGCTGTACATGTCCGACAAAAACGTCTCCCCCTGCCGCTGGATTTTTTCCGGCGCCACATAACGCACCGTGCCCCAGATGGTGCCGTCGTGGGCCAGATTCACATCGGCGCTGCCGGCCAGGCCAAAATCAATCAGCTTCGGCTCCCCCTCCGCGTTAAACAAGATGTTGCCCGGCTTGATGTCCCGATGCAGCAGCCCATGCTTCAGCGCGGTGTCGAGAGCCGAGGCCACCTTGATGCCGATGTCCAAAATGGTCAGCTCGGGCAGGCGCGTCTCCTTTTCGATGCGCTGGTCCATGCTGCCGCAGTCGGCCAGCTCCATGACCAGGTAGTATTGCTCCTCATACTGGTCAAAGGTGTACACGTGAATGATGTTGGTGTGGTTGAGAGCCGCGCAGGTGCGCGCCTCGCGAATGAAGTTCTGCAACGCCTCCTGATCATTCACCAGCTCTTTGCGCATCAACTTCACCGCCACCTGCCGCTCCAGCATCAAGTCGTGGGCGCGAAACACCGTGCCCATGCCGCCGCTGCCGATGATGCTTTGCAATTCAAACTGCCGCAGCCGCACCGGCACCATCACCGGATGCCCGCATTTGGAGCAGGGCACCGTCTCAAAAGGCGCCAACTGACCACTGATAAACACCTTGGCGCGACATCCGCCGCACTCCACCATGCGCAGTTTGGTGGAGGCCTTTGTCTCAACTTTGCCAGCCACAGCCATAACAACCGAATACGGAGCATTTTCCGTACCGCCAGCCAGTTTAGGCACGCCCGCGCTTCTCCCGCCAGTGGAAAGTTGCAGAAGACGACATCCGGCGGCCGCGCTCCAACCCATTGATTCACAATGGCTTGCGTGGCCCTGTGCCTTTTCCCCCTCGGCCGGCGCCAGCGTGACCTGCCGCAAAATGTAACACGCCCGCACTTGTCAGCCACTGATCACCGGAGTTTAATTTTCCTATGAAACTCTACCTGTTGCGTCATGCAGAAGCCGCGGAGGGGACGCCGGATGCCGGGCGGCCATTGACCCAGAAAGGCATTGCGCAAAGCCGGGCCATCGGTCAATTCCTCGCCGGGCGGGGGATCAAATTGGACGCGGCCTTCACCAGTCCCCTGGTGCGCGCGGTGGAGACGGCGGAATATGTTTTGGAGGAGTTGCAACGCGGCAAAAAGGGCCTCAAGCTGCACAAGACCGACCATCTCCTCAATGAATGCAGCACCCGTGAATTCGAGGCCTGGCTCAAGGAGTTATCCAGATTCGACAAGGTCTTGATGGTGGGGCACAATCCTTCCCTCTCCCTGCATCTGGCCCGGTTGCTGCATGTGCAATCGCCGGCAACTGTTTCCCTGCCCAAGGGGGGCCTGGCCGTCGTGCGGCTGGAGGGAGCGCAGGCCGTGCTCAAGCTGTTCCTCACGCCCAAACAAACCGGGTTGTTGAAGGAATAAGTTGGCCAACCGCCCACCTTTTCCTTCCGGAGCTCCGGCTTGCGCGCCAATCAGTCTTCAAACCTCCCTGTCGCAACTCTTGCGCATGGGGGCACGCCGCCTCGCTATGGCCCCATGCGCTTTTGATTGGCTTCCGGGCCGGTTTTCCGCCGCTCGCGTTCCATGGATTGCGTGATCAAACTGGGGGCCGCCGCCGGGCGCGTGCGCCGATGCCAGATGATCACCAGCCACACCGCTAAACCGAGCAGGCCCACGCCCGCCGCCAAAAGGCCCAAGGGGGTGCGCGCAGGCGGCGGCACCATTGCCACCGTCTGGACGGGCGGGGCAGGGGGGGGCGCGTTGGTGGGGGCGCCGGACGGCCCCTCGACTTTTGCGGTCATCGTGGTGGACGCGCCGCCGGGGCCGGAAGCAGTTTCCGGTGATGTTTGCGGCGCGATAATCTGCAGTGGCACCGTGACGAGGGCCTGGGTTTGTGCCGTCGCCGGAGGCGCGGGCGGTGAAACGACTCCTGCCGCCCCCGTGCTCGATATGCTGGGAGTCTGTCTGGGCGGCTCCTCCACCTTGGGCGGCGGGACAGGTTGCGGCGGCGCCGGAGCAGGCTTCTGCACCACCGGCGCCGAAGTTTGAATCACCGAGACTTTCGGAGGCTCGGGTACTTCGGGCGGCTTGGGTTCTGCCACCGATGGCTGGGGCGGCGGCTGTTCTTTGGGGGGGCTTGCGGATTCCGGTTTGGGCGGCGGAGGCGGTGGCGGTGTCACCTGGGCCACTGTATTCGTGGGCGGCGGCACCGGTTTGGGCGGTGGCTTGACGGCCGTTTTCTGAACATTCGTCACTTGCGCAGGCGGGGCTGAGGTTTGCGCCACGGCCGGGGGCGCGGGACTCACCAGCTTGGGCGGCGGCGGCTCCGGCATCCGGGCCAGCAGGCGCACGGGCGCAGGCGGCTCGGCGGCCCCCACGGCCCAATCCACCAGGCGGCCCCGCTCTGCCACCAGCGCAATCACGCCCACCCCGCGCCGCGTCCGCCAGGATTCCGCCTGCTCGCGCAAAACGGCGTTGATCTCCGCATCAAAAGGTGTGCCGAGGATGGGCTGGAGGCCGGACACCACCAGATAAAGGTTGAGATCCCGCTCCTCCCGCACCACCTGCTGCACCAGAGCCAGCACCAAATCCCATCGGGGCTTTTTCTCGAACTTGTATTTCTGCAGATACAGAAACGCCAGATTGCTGATGGGACGGCTTTGGGCCGGGTCCCACACCTTGCGCGTGTAGCCCACGGGATCCATCTGCTCGTTGAAGGGCAGGATATTGAACACATCCCCCCCCTGCATGCGGCCCCCGCAACCGCGCTCAATCAAATCGGCCACCACCAGCGCCACCCGCTCGGCATAGGGCGCGGTGACGGCGGAAGCTTCTACCACAAATAGGTATTTGGCGGGCGCCGCGGAGGCGGGAGGCGCCGGGGCGGCGGCGACGCCCAACCATGCGGCCAGAAGCCACCCCAAACCCCACCATCCGGGTTGTCGCGGAATGCTCATGCCTGCCTCTCCGGGTGCTGCACGCGGCCACCCTACAACCAACCGGAGGCAAATGCAATCTCCCTCTCCGCCGGCCTTGCCAGGCGCTTGAATTAGGTAAAAAGATGCACAAAAAATGTGTTTTCAAGCCTTTCTAATTGTATAGACTGCGCCCGATTAGGGGCCTGCCGGGCGCGTGGCCCACGGCCGTGCGAGCGCTCGGGCTCCCTGGACAAAGCCCCTGAGTAACACAACGCCAACTGGAATTGAATATGAACTCGAAAATCCTTGAACTGTTGGGCAGCGACGCAGATTACCTGCTCAAACACGAATGCAAGACGGTGTGCAAATCCAAACTGCACCTCCCAGGCCCCGATTTTGTGGATCGCATCTTCGCGCCCACCGACCGCAACCCGCAAGTGCTGTGCGCGCTGCAACGCATGTTCAACACCGGCCGCCTCGCCGGCACCGGCTACCTCTCCATCCTGCCGGTGGACCAGGGCATCGAGCACTCCGCCGGCGCCAGCTTCGCGCCCAACCCGGACTATTTTGACCCGGAAAACATCGTCAAGCTCGCCATCGAGGGCGGCTGCAACGCCGTGGCCTCCACCCTCGGCGTGCTCGGCATGTGCTCCCGCAAATACGCCCATAAAATCCCCTTCATGGTGAAGCTCAACCACAACGAGCTCATGACCTATCCCAACAAATTTGACCAGGTCTATTTTGCCCAGGTGGAGCAGGCCTGGAACATGGGCGCCTGCGCCGTCGGGGCCACCATTTACTTCGGCTCGCCGGAGTCCACCCGCCAGATCGTGGAAACCAGCATCGCCTTCAAGCGCGCCCACGAGCTCGGCATGGCCACCGTCCTCTGGTGCTACCTCCGCAACAATGCCTTCAAGAAGGACAAAGATTACCACGTCGCCGCCGACCTCACCGCCCAGGCCAATCATCTGGGCGTCACCATCGAGGCCGACATCATCAAACAGAAGCTGCCCGAGTGCAACGGCGGCTACAACGTCCTCGAAAAATACGGCAAAACCCACAAGCTCGTGTACGAAAAGCTCACCACCGATCACCCCATTGACCTCACCCGCTACCAGGTGGTCAACTGCTACATGGGCCGCGCCGGCCTCATCAACTCCGGCGGCGAATCCAAGGGCGCCGGCGACCTCGCCGCCGCCGTCAAGACCGCCGTCATCAACAAACGCGCCGGCGGCATGGGCCTCATCTCCGGCCGCAAGGCCTTCCAGCGCCCCATGAAGGAGGGCGTGGAGCTCCTCAACGCCATTCAGGACGTGTACCTGGACAAGGACATCACCGTGGCGTGATGCGGAGCGGCATCTCCCCCTGAAAACGTTTCGAGGACCGGCCCCGCGCCGGTCCTCTTTTTTTACTCCCCCGCCTGAAACGTTTCTCCTTCAGCCGCTCAAACTGAATGTCGTACGTCTCCCGCAACGCCGCCTGATAATAAGTGCCGCGCAGGATGTCCTCCCGCCCCGGCTCCCATAAGAGCGTGTACAGACAGCCGGGGTAGCCAACATCGCGCAATTCCACCTCCACCTTCACATAACTCCCCAGCCGGCTGGCCTGCGCCCGCGCCACCTGGATCGGTTGCGGATTATAATACGCCGCCTCCAACCGCCCCTCCTCCCCCGCCCGCTTGATCTCCAGCACATAACCGCCGTCCGGCCGCAACCAGCGCCCTTCCAGCTTTTTGAAACTCAAGGCCGCGCCGGCGGGCGCGCTCGCCGGCTGAACGGATTGGCCGGAAGCGGTTTGAGGAGACGGGCTGAGGGAGCGGCTCTTCACCACCACCGCCACCACCAGCCCGATCATCGCCAGCAACAGCGTCCACCCCAGCCACCGCTGGCGCATCAGCTCATTGGGGCGGGAGCCGCCGGACGGAGCGCCGTTCTTTTTCATGTCGGATTCCCTCCCTTCCATCGGCGGTTGAACGCCACGCAATCGGCGTAGCGCACGCCCGTGCCGCCAAAAATGTCCAGCGCCGAGCCGATGGTCAAATCCACCCGGCCCCGGCTCAACTCGGTGACGCGCTCCAAATCCGCCAGCGACCGCGCGCCGCCGGCATACGTCACCGGCAGCGGCGACCACTGGCTCAAATGCCCCACCAATTCTTCGTCTATCCCCCGGCACAAACCTTCCACGTCCACCGCATGCACCAAAAACTCCGCGCACGAGCGCGCCAGCCGCTCCAACAACGCCGGCCCCAGCCGCTCCTGCGTCCATTTTTGCCAGCGATCGGTGACGATGTAATAGCCATCCGCTTTCCGGCGGCAGCTCAAATCCAGCACCAGCCGCTCCCGCCCCACCGCCCCCACCAGCGCCGCCAGCCGCTCCTCGTCCACCCGGCCCTCCCGAAACACCCAACTGGTCACAATCACATGCGAGGCCCCCGCCTCCAGCCACTCCCGCGCGTTGTCGGCCCTCACGCCGCCGCCCAGTTGCAGGCCCCCCGGATACGCCGCCAGCGCCTCCCGCGCCGCCGCCTCGTTGCCCGGCCCCAGTTGAATGACATGCCCCCCCGTCAGCCCGTCCTGCCGGTACAATGCCGCGTACCACGCCGCGGGACGCTCCGACACAAAATTCGTCCGCAAGCCGGCGCCGCCCTCCTGCAACGTGCCGCCGACAATCTGCTTCACCTTGCCCTCATGCAAATCAATGCACGGTCGAAACATGCCCCCACACCCTACGCCGGGATTGCCCCCGCGTCGAGTCCCGCCTGCCGCCCCGGCCGCCCGCAGCCGCGGCCCGCAATGCCGCCGCTCAAGCCGGGCGGCTCAGGGCCGCCACCACCCGCTGCATCACCGCCCCCCAATGATGCCGCGCCAGCAACGCCGTGCGCCACTCCGCCACCTGCGCCGGCGTCACCCCCAGCGCGGTTTCCATCGCCCGCACAAAGGCGGCGTAATCCCCGTTGGCAAACGCGCAACCGGCCTGCCCCATCACCTCCCGATGCGCCGGAATGTCCGAGTACACCGGCACCACCCCCGACAACACGGCCTCCACCGGCGGCATCCCGAACCCTTCCATCTCACTGAAATAAACCAGAATCCGCGAACGCCGCAGCAAATCCCGAAACACCGCCTCCGGCAGCCGCTCATGCCCATGCCAGGCCGCCGCCGACGGCAGCGCCACGCCCCGCGGCAGACGCCCCACCACCTCCAGCGAGCCGCGAAAATCCTCCTGCACCCGCCAGCGCTCCAAAAAGTCCACCGCCTGGGCCGTGAGCTTGTGCGGCCACGGCCCCGCCAGGCAGAGAATGCGGTTTTCCGCATGCCCCAATGACGCCGCAGGTTCCTCAAAACCAATCCCCGCCACCACCACCCGCGGCGCCGGCAGCCCCTGCTCCCGCGCCGCCTCCAGCACACATTGCCGCGTGAACTCGGTGTTGGTGAAAATGACCGCCGCCTGCCGCAGCGTCGCCCGAAAACACCGGCTGAAATACCACCCCTCGCCCCGCGGATAAGCCCGGGGATGATGCGCCCGGTAATACAAGGGAATGGTGTCGTGCACATACGCCGCCAGCCGCACCGGGCAGGGCCGCAAAAAAGACGCAAAACCCTTCGGCAGCACCAGCCAGGGGTGGCCCGCCCGCCGGGCGGCGGTGTACACGCCCCACTGATCCCACCACAACCGGCCCAGCCGGCCGCGCAGCGGCATCCTGTAAACCCGCGCCTCAAACCCCGGCGGCACCGGCGAGGGCAGGGGCAGGGAAGGATTCGCCAGCAGCGTCAACCGCCCCACCTCCGCCTGCCGCAGCAGGCCCCGCAACAGCCCCAGCGACACATTGAGAATGCCCACCGATTTGGTGCGCTCAAAATGCTGGTCGGCCAGCGCGTACGTCAACGCCAGGGACATCGGATCTCGGATTTTGATGCCGGTCAGAATTGCACGGCGGCATTATAAGCCCGGCCGGCAATTTGTCAGTTTTTTTGCGCGATTACCCGGTTGGCAGACGGCCCGGACTGGCGTAAATTAAATCGCACATGCACCGGCGCCGCTTGCAATGTCCGCGCGGCTTCACCCTGGTGGAGCTGCTGTTGGTGGTGGCCATCATTGCCATCCTCCTGGCGCTGCTCCTGCCGGTGCTCGGCTCCGCCCGCGAGCGCGCGCGGCGTGTCCAATGCATCAGCAACCTGCGCCAGGTCAGCCTCGCCTTCCGCCTCTTCGCCCTCGATCATGACGGCAAATACCCCTGGTTTCTCCGCCGCGATGAAGGCGGCACCTACGGCCCCCGCGCGGCGGAAATCTGGCGCAACGTGCTCTGCGCCTCCAACGAACTCGGCACCCCCAAAATCCTCGTCTGCCCCAGCGACTCCGAAACCACCGCCGTGGCCGTGGACTGGTCCGCCGACACCTTCGGCTTCGCCAACCCCGCCAACCGCGGCAAGGCCATGAGCTATTTCCTCGGGCTGGACTCCTTTGAACAACTGGCCCTCACCCTCGTGGCTGGCGACCGCCACCTCAGCGGCGGCGTGCCCGACCCCTGCACCAGCGTGTACCCCAACCCCGGCGTGCCCGCCATTGATCTCGGCCGGGGCAATCTCCCCATCCACTGGAGCACCAGCATCCACCGCGAGCGCGGCGCCATCGCCATCTCCGACGGCAGCGTGCAAAGCCCCAAAAACACCGAACTGCCCCCCATGATGGCGACAGCCTACCGCCTCCTCACCTCCGGCGAAGTGCGCACCCCGGCCGGCACCCGCCCCGCCAACCACATCCAAATGCCCCGCTAGCCAACCCCTCCCCCACCGCTTCCCCATAAGCCGCTTCCCCCCTCCCGCCGCCCAAAACCCCTTCCCGGGAAACTTTTAACCGCACCACCGGCTCACGGACAGCCCCCCACCGTCCACACCCTTCCCTTGCCTTTCGGCGTTCACCGCATTCCCGACCTATCCTTCAGCGAAACCAGAACCTTCGTGAAGCTGTATGTCTCCATTGCCTTTCGGCGTTCACCGCATTCCCGACCGTTGAGGTTGCCGAATGGTCACTTTATTGAGCGGAAGTCTCCATTGCCTTTCGGCGTTCACCGCATTCCCGACGGGAGCTATGGGTACCCCCCCACAACGTGCAAACCTAGTCTCCATTGCCTTTCGGCGTTCACCGCATTCCCGACCCCACGGGGAGGTTAAAAACATCTCGCATCGCGAGCGCAAAGTCTCCATTGCCTTTCGGCGTTCACCGCATTCCCGACGCACGTTTGGCATGGACGATGCTGCCCAGCCAAAACATGGGTCTCCATTGCCTTTCGGCGTTCACCGCATTCCCGACTGCGCCTTATGCCGTCGAAATTACAATTTCGGCTGATGGGTCTCCATTGCCTTTCGGCGTTCACCGCATTCCCGACAAAGTCCTTGCGGCCAGTGACGTGCCGGATTTGGTGGTGTCTCCATTGCCTTTCGGCGTTCACCGCATTCCCGACTATTTCCGGCGATTCAGTGTCAAACCTGTGGCCCGCATGTCTCCATTGCCTTTCGGCGTTCACCGCATTCCCGACCCGATAGGCTGGTGGAGGAAATGGGAATTCCTCCTGCCAGGTCTCCATTGCCTTTCGGCGTTCACCGCATTCCCGCCAAGCCGGTCGGGCGCGTTACCTATTCGTGGCGAGAGGCCCGTCTCCATTGCCTTTCGGCGTTCACCGCATTCCCGACCGGCGGGGGCCGGGGCCGGGGCCGGGCGCGGTCGCCCCGGTCTCCATTGCCTTTCGGCGTTCACCGCATTCCCGACCCTGCTCGATGGCGAGGGCAAGCCGGTCGGGCGCGTTACGTCTCCATTGCCTTTCGGCGTTCACCGCATTCCCGACCCGCTTGCCGTATGTTGGCCAACTTTTTGCAAAAATTGGGTCTCCATTGCCTTTCGGCGTTCACCGCATTCCCGACGGATGCAATTTTCGCCCGACTATTACGCGGTTGGGCACGTCGTCTCCATTGCCTTTCGGCGTTCACCGCATTCCCGACGGGCAAAGGACAAATTAGAAGCCTCCCGTCGCCAATGCGAGTCTCCATTGCCTTTCGGCGTTCACCGCATTCCCGACGAGGCTGAGGCCAAGGCTTAAGGCCACACCGGACTACACGGGTCTCCATTGCCTTTCGGCGTTCACCGCATTCCCGACGGGGTAAGCGGATGCCCCAAGCCGGCACTTGTCTTTTCTCTTGTCTCCATTGCCTTTCGGCGTTCACCGCATTCCCGACGGAAAAGGCCAAGGTTGGCTTGTCGGAAAAGATTGGGTCTCCATTGCCTTTCGGCGTTCACCGCATTCCCGACAA
Organism: Verrucomicrobiia bacterium; assembly: GCA_026414565.1. NCBI lineage: Bacteria > Pseudomonadati > Verrucomicrobiota > Verrucomicrobiia > Verrucomicrobiia bacterium. Next base: position 54,404 of record JAOAIT010000029.1, on the reverse strand, counting down.
CAACAACGGCATCGTGAACGGCAACGTGGACGGAATCGGTCTCCATTGCCTTTCGGCGTTCACCGCATTCCCGACTATGATAGCAGTATGGTTCAGCCTGCCCGTCATCGTGTCTCCATTGCCTTTCGGCGTTCACCGCATTCCCGACAGGTTTTGTCCAATACCGTCACGGATAGCCGCAAGTCTCCATTGCCTTTCGGCGTTCACCGCATTCCCGACTCTGCCTTTGTAACCCATTCTGCCGCAACTGCGCAAGTGTTTTCCAGGTCAGGAGGCCATTTTTGTGTTGGCATATTGCCTGCTTCTTTATCATTAAAGATTTTCTCAATATTGCGTATCTTGTTTGTCATCAGTAGTTTATGACTTAGGTCAGGAGCCCCCCCTTTTTCAGCGTTTTCAGCTCCTGACCTGAAATTTTTTTGGAGGGTGGCACGCAACAAAATGCCCCAAGCCGTGGCGTGGTTGGGGGTGGGACTGATTCGGAAGTGGCCGATGGAGCAAGGGGTTGGCTGGTGGGGGCCAGGGAAACGGGCGGACTGCTGGCGCAGGCCGTGCCTTGCCGTGTTTCGCCAAGGCCCGCATTGATGTTGGGTGAAGCTCATGGTTTGCCGTTATTACGGCGGTCGCCTCAAGTTTGCATGGCGGGGTCAGCGGGGGGCATCCCGTCCGCGGTTTGCAGCGCCGCTCCACAGACCGGGGAAGCAGCGGGGGCGGAAGGTTCAGGCGGCGGGGGGTTGATCAATTCGGGGAGTTTGATCGCCAGTTCATTCTTGTAGATCACAGTGATGTGGTTGTGTTTGGCGTATTGTTCGACTTCGGGGGGGAGCGGAGCTTTGCGGATACAAAGTATCTGCCCCAGGAGGCCGTCAATTTCGTGGATGGCCAGCAGGTCTTCTTTGAGGACTTTGGTCTGGCTGATACTCAGCTCGCTGGCGATGCGGTTCAAAAGATGGTGGGCGCTTTCTGACAAGGGGGAGCGCAATTCCTTCCGGAGCTTGTGGACAAAGTCTTCCGGGGCGCGGCGATCCTTGCAGTCCACCAACCAAAGGCGGCCGCCCCAATTGAAGAGGAGATCAATTTCCAGATGGGGCTGGCTGGTGCTGACTTTGGAGACGGATTTGACTTTGAGGCGAAGACCGCGCTGCACGGCGTGGACGCCAAGTTTTAGAAGAATGGCCGCGGTGGAGAGCTCCAAACGGTCACCGTCCCTGGCCTGGGTGGTGATGGGCTGCAAAAACGCGTTGGGATCGTGTCCGTTTTGAATGAGTTTAAGGAATTTGGGAAGGCCGCATTCCTGGCCCTGGCGGTTGAGGGAGAGGGTATGGCCCTTGTTCTGGATTTCGGAGGCCTCCAGGTGGCACCGGAGCAGGGCCAGGGGATCGAGAGTGTCGGTAAGGTGGGGGTCGAGCACTTCGGTTTCAGTGTGGATGTCTCCATCACGGGGCGCGAACCAGGTGAGCCGATGGCGGCGTTCCAGGTAGCAGGCGCGCAGGCCCCGGCGGGCGGCCCAGCGGAAAGCCGCGGTGGCCATCAGTTTGTTGCCGCCGGTGAAATTGAGGACGCAGTCGGAAAGTTGAAGCTGATGGCGAAGCTGCAGTTGATCCAGTTGTTGTTCCACCTCGTGGAAATCGGTGTCGGAAACAGGTTCCAGGCGCGTGTGGCCGGGGGGCACCAGGGCGGATTGGTCGAGCAGGCGCTTCAGGCGCTGCGCGGGGCCTTGGGATTCGATTTTGTCCTGGCTGTGGAGGAGAAACAGGCGCTCGGGCTTGAGGTGGGCCGCCAGGAGGATGTGAGGCCAGATTTGTTTGGAGGCTAGGGAGAGCAGGATCATGGCAGGACAGGAGGCAACAGTTGCAGGGCAAGCTGGGACCACAGTTCAAACTGCGTGCCGTTCTCTGCGGGCAGGCGTCCAACGGTGGCGGGCGCGAGCCATTGGAGGTTTTGCAGTTCCGGGCCGGCGGGGCCGGGTTGGTGGAAAAGCTGATGCAGAAACACAAGGCCGAGGTGGACCTGCCCCACCGGGGTGAGGGACTCATGGATGAGGCCCAGAAAGCGCGTGCGCCCCGGGAGGGCGGCGGGGAATTCCTCGTTCAATTCGCGGCGCAGGCAGTTGTGAATGGTGTCGCGCCAGGCAAAGGGGCCCTCGGTTTCCGGCGCATCGCCGGGGTTGATGTGGCCGCCAATGCCCACGGAGCAGCGGCCGTGGAGGCGGGTTTCGGCGCCTTGGCGGGCGTAGGCGGCGATTTGCTTGCGGGGATTCAGCAGGAGCAGGTAGGGAATCCATTGTTTGTAGCGGGTGTTTTGCTCGGCTTGGGAACGAGGCAGCCAATGGGGGGGCAGAGGGTCAAGGTGTTGGTAGAGGGTGGCTTCGTCCATGGCCACGGCGCCCGCGATGGGCAGCCAGGCAGTGGGCAGATCCGCCACGGCCGTGCAGAGCACAAGTTCCTCAGAGACGATCGTCATGGCAGGCGTGGAGAGAGTTCCTCTTCAAATTTGCGCGCCAACTCCTGCCGCTGGCCCGGGCTGATGAAGGCCGCCTCAAGGGCGTGGCGCTGAAGTTTGAGAATGTCCAGCCGGGTCAGTTCGGGACAGAGGCGTCCGGCAAGCAGCAGATTTTGGGTAAGGTCGGCGGCGGAAATCCCGGGGTTGTCGGTGTTGACGGTGACGCGGATGCCCTGTTCCAGGTACTTGCGCAACGGATAGGTTTCCCGGCGCTGGTTCCCCTGCCCGCGAAGACCGGGGATTTGGTAAGGGTGGATTTGGTAGTTGGCGTAGGGGCACATTTCGATGCCGATGCCGCGGGCCGCGACGGAGCGCATCAGCTCCGGGGACTCGGTGAGATGCAGGGCGTGCCCCAGGCGGCGGGCGTTGAGATCAAACACGGCCCGCCAGATGCCCTCGGCTTCGTCATTTTCACCCGCATGCACCGTGATGGCCAGGCCGCAGCGATGGATGCCAATAAATTCCTCGCGGAAATAATGGGCGCGAGTGTCGGCGGCTTCGTAACCGGCCAGGTCCACGCCGACGACGCGGCATTGGTCTTCTGCCCTCCAATGTTCGGCGGCGGTGATGGCCAGGGCCAGATGCCGGGAGATGGCTGCGCGGAAGTCGCCCCCCTGGCGCCGGGTGGCGATGAGGATAAGGTTGACATGACAGCCGGGCCATTGCTCCATGCAGTCCTGGAAAGTCTGGCGGATGGCGCATAGCACCTGCCAGGGGGAGCAGCCGGACGCGGCATAATTGGCGGGGGAGCAGCGGATTTCGGCGTAGAGGATGTTCTGACTGCGCAGATGCTGGTAAAGGAGCTCACACTGGGCGCGGAGGCAGCCGGAATCTTTCAGAAGCTGGGTGCCGCTGTTGTTACCCAGTTTCATGTACTTAACCAGCGGGATCGTATCCGGCGGCAGGGGCCAGCCACGGGGCAGCTTCAGGGCTTTCAAAGCAGGAAGTTGGCGGCCATTTTCCGCGCGCTTGCGGACTTCTTGCAATAGTTCACCGCCGGTGGCAAAGCCGCCCAGATGGCAATGGAGTTCGACCTTCGGCAATTTTCCGATCCACGCTGCATCGTGCTCCGGATCGAGGGGTTGACCCAGCCAGCCCAGGGCCTCCCGGGGCCAGGTGGCCAGCCGGGCAAAGGGAAGTTGGGGCAGGTTGTCCCAGGCGTTGGCGATGTTGTGGCTGCGCTCAACGATTTCCCGCAGATGAGTGCGGAATCTCTTGTCCCCCACCTCAAGCCAGCGTTCTTGGCCCGCCTGCCGGGCAACGATCAGGGGATAATCCTCGGGCCGGAACTGGCGAAACTGGGGCCAGCCGCCTTCCGGTCCCAGGGAAATGCAGTAAATGCGCTTCTTTTGAACGGCCTCTTGGATTTGCTCCAGGGTCTCGGGAAGGGGCCCGTTGCGGTCATCGGCAATGACATGGAAGACATCTTGGGCCCCAAGCACCGCGGCCGCTTTTTGCATGGCGGCGGACATGGTTTTGAAGCCGCCCGCCAGACAAACATACCGCTCCGGCGGAGGGACCTGGGCATGCAGAATCCAGCGATACAGGACCTCTTCAAAAAGGAAATGATCCTCCGCATCGGTCAAACCGTCAAACCCGGCGACCCGGCTGATCTCCAGAGCCACGCCGGGCGCGCACTGAGCAAAGAACGAGGTGATGAGCTCAACGCCGGTGTTTTTGGTGGTAATGACACGCACCGAGGCAAACTTGGTCCCATGAACCAAGTAAGCCTCGGGCACAATCGCCTGACTCTTCCCCAGCGAAATAAACAAGGTAGGCTTGGCCATACGGTAATCAAGGAAACGGCTGGAGATGAGAATCTTGTTTCATAACATCGTACAGTTCGAGGGCGGTATTCATCGTTGTATGATTTTGCGCTCTCGGGCTAGGGCAATGATGGAACCGCGATTATTGTGGGCTCGAAGTGCTGGCGGGCCGAGGATGCGTCCATGCGGGGCCTCGATCAATGCCAGGCGGAGCTGATTATCTATACGGACAGGCCGCAGGTGGAGCACGCTGGCTTGGCGGGGTTTGGCTGAGCCAAGCGCGTTGGGCCTTGTGCCTCCAGCGCCAGCGCTGATGCCCAAGCCATTACGGCCTCGGAGTCCATTTTTCAATAGAGTGCCAGCATGTGTGATAAGATCAACCCAGTTATTGAATGGTTTGCCGATTAAGGTCACTTGGAATCCTTTGGCAGTGAGTTTTTCACTGAGTTTACTCCAACCTTGCTCGTTGAGTTTATATTCCTCACTACAAAGCGCTCCGGCACACCGGGTGATGCGGAAGCCCAAAGCTCCCATTGAAAAAAATGCTTCCAAGGCGAGTTCGAGCAATTCGGAAGGCGTTTCCTTAAAGAGAATCTCTATGACCGCCTTGCTGCCGGGCGGCAGGGCTCCAGTAGCGTTCAGGCGTCCGGTTTTTCCGCAAAAGAATCCAAGCAGGTACGTCTCAGGCCCAACACCTTGTCTTTCAATTCTAGAGGTCCAGTCATTTTTCTCTCCTTGAGGCTGCTGGTGAACGCGGACAAGTAATTTGCTTGAAACGGGCTGGTCTTGGTGAACGCCACCAAAGGCTTTGCGTTCTTGTTGGAGGGTACCGCCCAGGGCGCGGAACCACCAGCGGAGCTGGCCGCGAATTTCAGAGGGGCGCAATTCAGCTTTGGTCTGATCTGCTCCGGCTCCGAAGCAAGGGGTGAGGAATTCGATGTGGTAGAGTTGGGTTTTCATGGCATTTTACTTTCTTTGCCTGGGTACATTTTTTTACTTAATTTATGTATGGCTTCCTTGACGCGGGCGGAATCACCGCCTTTGCTCGCTTTGTTCTTTAAATCTTCCCAGAAGCTTCGGCGCGACGCTTTGTCCTCAGGAGGCAGGCGCAATGCTCTGACGATGGCCTTTTGCTCTTCCTCATTACGTTTCAGAAAACTGTTTAGCCAACCTCGAAATTGTTCTTGGGTTAGGTGGGCAATTTGGTAATCCAATTTCTGTTCAGGTGTCATGTTTGCGGTGGCGGCCTTAATTTCGGCAGCTCTGCGCTGTTGCTCTGCTTGAGCGGCTTCGTGCCTTTCCGCCTCTTGTCGTATGCGAGTTTGTTCTTGACGGTGTTTCTCGGCCTCGACCAGGGCATTCGAGGCAATGGTTTGAATGTTGCTGCTGGTGTCAAACCACCCATAGCCGGCGTTGGTTTTGGCGCCGAGGCCGAAGACGGCAAGGCCGGCGGCGAGCCAGTTTCTGGCGATTTCCAGGAGTTTAAGCTGGGTTTGATCCCACTGGATTTGGGCCAGGGAGCGGCCGGCGCGGGGCAGGGGGAGCAGGGCAAAGGCAAAAACGTGCCCGGGCGCCACGGCGGGAAAGACAACGGGGTTGGGGTCCTCGGTATCGGTGGCAATTGGTTTCTTGCCGGAATAGTATTCGGGGTGATGGCAGGTGACGACATCCAGCTCGAGCTTGCCCGGAGAGGGGACAGGGTGGGGCAGACCATCAATTACCCCAGTTCTTCCCAAGTCCACCGCGTAAGCAGGCAGGAAGGAGATGAGACCGGCGAAGTTGGGCAGAACCTTCCATGGGGTTTGTTTTTGTTTTTCTTCAATTTTCTGGTTAAGCTTTCCCGCGAGTAATTCGGCTGCATCCCGGCGGGTTTGTTCATCCGGGCAGGCCCAGCCGAAGTCGGAATCTTGCTTCCAATCTTGTTCGCACCAGCCAAACACCAGGGCGACGGTGGCGAGCATTTGCGCCGGGGAAGCAAAGGAAGAATCGTAGGCACTCGCCAGGGGATGGTCATTGCCGGGCTTTTGGTTTGAACTCGGCCAATCATGAAGGGCGGCCAGAGCGGCGCGCCGGGCACAGCCTTTGACGGCGCTGCCGGGGATGTAGGGCATGCCAAAGCGGTCGAGACAGAGGCCGGCGTTTTCCATGACGCCCCCGGCCATGTTCACCATGAGTCGGGCCTGAAGCTGGGCGTAGAGGAGGTTTGTGGGGCTGGTCTTGATTGCGGCAAGAAAGTCCTGTCGGGCTTGCAGGCTTATTGCCTCTGGGTTTTTCCGAATGAGCTGAGAAAACCAGTGCTTGCGTGCTTGCTCTCTAGCCGCTGGATCGGCAAAACGATCGCAGAAGAGCGAACGGCTTTGGCATTTCTCAGCTTGCTGGCCCAGAACAGCGGCCGTATCGGATGGCATGGGGATAGGCATAAGTCACCTCGTGGTTCGGTATTTTTTTGGCGGCGCAGACTAGGCTGGGAACCTGGGCACTCATCAGCTTTTAATCTCTCTTGGGGGCAAAACGTTTCAAGTAGGCGATGTAGGCCAGGGCTTCGGCAGTGATCACTTGAAGTTGGTGCGAATCTTTTTCGCTTAGTTCTCCAATCATGTTGATTACATTGCCGGCGCCGTTGCTCAGGAAGCCGCGTTGAATCAGGTGTTTGGCAGTCGCCTCCAGGGCTTTCTTCATGTGGCCGCGGTTGTCGCCGCTACCCTCGGCGTTGCAGAAGGCCGCCGTGGCCAGCAGGCCGTTGGCCAGGATCATGGCCGGAAGTTTATTGACGGCCGAGCGGTCCAAATCTTTGGCCGGCTCAAGTGCGTTGGCAGCGCGGATTTGCTCGAGGTTTTTCATGGTTCAAGACAGGTTTAAGGGTTGACTGGGTTACTTTATTAAAGGGTCTCAGGCAAGTTTCAACGTGCAATAGCCCAGGCCCGTGGAGGCATCCCCGCCAAACTGGAAGACCTTTTGAGCTCCGAGTTTTGCCCCAAAGGCTTGCGCGGCGTCCGCAGCGGTTTTGCCGGCGTAGTTGCCAGCCCGGACGCGGCTCTGGAGAAAGTGAACGACAGAGTAAAACAAGGTTTCGCTGGGGACGTTTTCCTGATTGAACAGCGCGCCGGTGGCGGCGGTGCCGGTGGCATCGTCAATGCGGACGTGCTGGGCAATTTCGCAGGCGTTTTGGACGAAAAAGCTCATCATGCCGTCGCTGAGAATAATGAGGCGGGAGGCGACTTCGGCCCAGACAGGGTCGGAGATGAGCTTGGCCATGGCATCGGCAAGGCCATTGGGCAGCGCGCCGCCTTGGGTAAAGGTGTATTCCTCCAGCACGATCTTGCCGCCCAAATCAATGGGGGAGCCGTTACCCCCATCATATAAAGCCTTCTCATCGGTGGGGGATCTTAATCCCTGAAGCTCCACCTTGAGCGCGCCATCCCGCACGGCCCGGCGCAGGATGAGGGGGCAGGTGATCCACGCAAAGCTGCCCTTGGCGGAGCGAATAGGGAAGGCCAGAAGTTTGGCTTCAGTGAACTGAATAGCCCCGGCGGCGGCATTGTTGGCATCGGTCTCACCAAAGAGCCATTTGCCTTCGTCGCTGCGTTCGACTTTGCTGCCCGGCTGGGATTCATTCCATTCATCGGCGAAAGTGCCCTTGAGGCTGGTGGCCGGGATGATGGGAAACCCGGTGTGGCGTTCGCGGATGATGGGCTGGTCAATCGCGCCGACACTGGCGCCGGCCCCCACGTGCAGGGGAGTGCGGGTGAAGAGGTAGAGGATTTTTTCTTCCATAGGTTTGTTTTGTTGGTTGGGGTTGTTGCCGGTGTTGGTTACGTTAGGGTTGTTTTCGCTCATAGGGGTAATTTAAGGGTTGCCGGGTCAAAGGTCACTTCTGCCGATGTTCGCTGACGTTGGCTTTGGAAAAAGGGTAAAAGGTCCAGGTGCCGCAAACCCCCAGGCCAAATCCTTGCTCGCCCAGCAGGGTGCTCCGGCGGTTCTTAATGCGGGTGTAATCGCCCCCGCCGTGCCAGTTCAGGGCCGCGGCCAGCTTCTCCGCGTCTTCGGCTGAGTCGGCCTCGAAATAATAAACCGCCCCCGCAGGAACCGCGAGATGGGTGGGCCGCGGGCCGTGCCCCCGCCCGTTTTGGTTCCAATGGGGTTCTGCTTGCAAGAGATGCAAGCGTTCTGTCCAGCCAGTAACCGTGATAGGCTTGGGGACAACTGCAGCAACGAGCCGGGCGTTGATAGAGTCAGCTTGGCGGACACGCCTACGCCAATTGTCCCTGGATTCACCAGGCTGGCGATCCAAAGGCCCTGCTTTCAAAAAAACTTTGCCCGTGGTGGGGCACACCCAATTGGGCAGCCAGCCACCAGGATGAGCCGCTATGTTGCGGGCGGAGTCTTTCCTAATTTCCGGCCAGATGGCGGGAGTCAGCATTACCCATTTAAGGAGCACTTTTCCATTGGATTCATTAAACTTTTCTTGTCTGCCTTTCGGTAACGGAAGACCATCACCGTTTTGCTCAAAAGCCTCCACTTTGCAGGGACGTTGCTGGCCGCCCACAATGATGGTGTCGTTATGACAAAACAAATTTTGGATGCATTCCAGCGGGCTGGCTTGGGCGGCCTCTGGTTTTGTTTGGGGTGCATTTTGTTTCATCAGCAGGCTGGCAATAAAACCACAGCGGACTTCGGGGCGAAGACGCAGATATTCGGCGCTGTAAATATGTTCTCCGTCCTGGGTTTGCGTCCGGGGGTCAATGCCAATGCCCGTCGTCCATTCTCCGGCAAACAGGTCCTCGTTGTGAAACAGGGTATCTGGGGCGGGTTTGTTGCCCTCCAAGTAGGCCTGCCAGGCAGCAACCGTCCACCAGGGGGGAATAAAGTCCTTGGAAGGTTTGGCATAACTGCCCACCGTGTAAGATAGAAATTCTGCTGGTAGATTGGTATGGCCTTTCTCCTGCGGATACAAGAGCCAGCCCACTTTGTCATTTGGGTCGGAGGGCACGACATCGGCGGGTGCCGGGAAAAGCCAGCGCTGGTCTTTCCAAACGGGGAAAAGGCCCGCTGTGGTGAGCGACCCGAAGCGTTGGTTGTTGCCATTGCGCGGGCGGAAACTGCTTCGGCCAAAATCATGCAGGTGCTCCCAAGGTTGCGGCTGGGGAAAGGCCCGCCACAGCGCAGCATGCAGAGCATTAAAGATGATGGACGGCTCCGGCCAGCGGGCACCGTGGCCCCCGCTGGTTTCCATGGGGCGACCGTCACGGAAGAACAACAGGTCTTTGGGGATGAGGGTGTAAGTTTTCATAGTTAGTCTGCCTGTCGGCGGATGAAGGTTTCAATCAAAAACAGGTTAACAAACTCACCAATGGGGCGGGGGACCAACGCGGCTTGCTGCTCCCTAGGGCGGCGCCAGGAAAACTCGGCCAAATGTTCCAGGTAATTCATGCAAAGTTCCTGGAGTGTGGCCCGGTTAAACGCGCCATGGGCAGCGCCGTTTGCGTCTTCTGTCGTTTGCCTGCTGATGACATAGGCCACTTCCTTTGCGGCAATGTCCCGAAGAGTGTCCGTATTGGTGTGCAGTCCGTAACGCTCCAGCAGCTCTGCCAGACGATAGGGGAAGCGCCCGCTGATGGGAGGTGGGGTGTCAGCGTCAAGCGGGTTGTCTCGGAAATGCGTCTGAAAGTATTCCAAGAGGGGGAAGGCTGGTGAACCAAACTTGGCGCCCCAACGGATGGTTTCGCCGCTGCGCTTGTAGAGCGTGACGGCCAAGGCATCGCGATCCCATCCTTCCGCGGCTTTCCATTTTGGTGCTGGGGGGGTATCATGATGATCAAATACTTCCCGCTCGGGAGCCGACTTGGCGCGTTTCTCGGCCTTTTGCGCTTCGGCAATCATGTCCTGCAGCGGCTCCTTGACGTGCCCTATGGCTAGGCCGACTGAGACGGTCATGCGTGGGCCGGGCACCAACAAGGGCCACGACGGATCGTTTTTGCCGGGTCTTTCGAGCCATAAAAAACCCTCAGGGGTATTTTCACGGAAAAGTTCTTGACACCTGGGTGTCATGTCCTGCCGCCTGCCTTGGAAGGCAGCACGCAGATTCTTGGCGCACTGGACTGCTTCATCGGCCGGCAACATGGCCAGGACATCATCACCTCCTGCGTAAATGAGCTGGCCATGATGCACCTCTTCGACAATCCGGCGAGCGGCGTAAAGGCCAAAGTTGGCCAGCGCTTCGCTGAACTGAAGGTGCCAGGACGGACTGATGGGCCGCGGTGACGCCAACCATGCTCGAATCCACTCCTGCACAGTTTGTGGCGGCCACGCGCCTTGCCATCCCTCCGGCATGGCTATCTCTGTGGCTGCTTGATTGAATGCCTCTTGCTCCTCCGGCGTCATGGTTCCGGGCATTTGTTGGGCAAAATATGCGGCGGCCCTTGGACTAATCACCTTTTCTACCGAAGGCGACTTCTCTCCACTCAGCCATTTGCCAATTTGGTCTCCGTCCAATGCCAGTACCGCGTAATAGGCAGGCGGTTCCTCCAGTTTATGTTTTTGTTTCAAGGTGTGGACCTGCTGAGCAGCCGCCTGGATATGTTCATTGCCTTGGATGGCTCCTCGATGGTTTTGCCAAAAGCGATCGGTGAAAATTTCCACCTCGGTAGCCTCCAGCCATTTTAAAACTTGCCAACTGTCATCGCGCTCGATGGGGCTGCCAACGCTGACTCCTTTCAGATTGTCGGCGACTTGATGTAGATTACTCGATAAGGCAACTAGGTCCGCTCGAAGCTCTGCATTGTCCTCGAGGCGTTGTTTGAGGTTGTACAACCATTGTCCCGCAGCCACGGAGGGCACAGAATCAAAACTCTTGCAGGCGCGAGATAATGAGCAGGGATATCTTCCACCGTTGATCTCCTGTAGCCGGGCCAGATAGGCTTTATGCCAGACACGCTTAATCACGTTGGCGGCTCCCAGCGGGTCGGCATGCCGGAAAAGAGCTGAAACCTCGGCGTTTTGCAGGTTTTCAATAGCATCGCTCGACAACACAGCCTCTTCTTTTCCGCTTAGGGCATCGCGATGCCCGGGGCGGGCCTGAGGGTTGGTAGGGAGGCCCATGAATTCCCGCAGCGACCGGCGGGCATCCAGCGCGTGCTGACAGAGCTGGTAATGCGCACTCCAGGCCCAGCCGGGATCGAGTTGATCGTCGCGGTAGCAGCGGTTGTCCCGGTGCTGAGCAGGAATATTTTCAGCGATGATTTTTGCCAGATGAATAGGATTACTCTTACCGAGAGGTAGTTTCCCTAAGTTCTTCAAAGCCTCCTTCACGCCTTGCCAGGGCCAGAGCTGCCAGGCGATGTGCCAGTAGTGTTCAACTTGTGCGCGGAATAGGCCTTCAGGCAGGTGTACCTGCCTATCTCCAAGCCAATGCAGGCAATTTTCGGCAATTCTCTTCCACTCATCATTGAAGGCTTGGGCGGCGAGATTGCCATCGAAATCCGCCCGCACGACAGCTAGAAAGCGATTCGGAATGCCGGGGACAAGCACGTTGCTTGTCTCGGGCATGACTCCTAAGCGACGCTCCAGGTAGTCATAAAGCGGCTGACCTTTAAGGCTGGGGAAAATGATGGCATCGGGGCCAAATCTGTCAGCCACTGCCTTGATGGCATGCATTGTCAGCCAGGAGAGCAAGTAACTTCCGCTCCAGAGGTCCCGTGTGCTGCGCGCCTGGGCGATGAACTCCTGCACCGGGCTGACTTGAAACAGGAAAAAGGCGGGAGCCAAACCGCTTTTTAAGTTGTTTTCGTCTATACGGGTGGCTTCCAAGGCGCTCACAATGGCACAATGATGCCAGATGGTGCCGTCGCAAACGCGGGTGTCGGCAGGTAGATAAGGAAGAAACTTGGCCCCTGCATTCTGCCCGCCATGATGTTCCGCAGCGCAAGCCGACCATTTGCGCCAGGTGCGCAAGAAATTGACCGCTGCATCGTCGCTTGTCCAATCCTGGCGAATCTCAGCCAGCCATTGCTGAGCCTGTTCCTCGGAGGGAAAATTAGCTTGAACAAGGGCGGGCTTTTCTGCGCGACCGGACATCGGGTGGATAAAGCAAGGGGATGCGTCTTCTCCGATGTTTTCTCTTAAATTGTTACCATGTGGAAAAACAAAACGATCTGCGGCAGCGGCCGTCCAATCGGAGTTGCCTGCCATGTTTCTCCACAATTCTGCCACACCAAAGCTTGCCGCATGTATCTCTGCGCGCTCTATATGATTCGGTCCAAAGTTATAAGCCTTCTCTGGCGGATCGTGGAGATAGGCGGCAAGTTTGCGTTTCCAGAAGTCGGGGCCGGGGATGGGAGGTTGGGCGTTGTGGTTCATGGTCGGCAAGTCTGGCTTGGTTTAACTTTGTTTATGTTTCATACTTGGGGACAATATGGGGGAAAAGCGTAGGCAAAAAAAATTCCCGAACATTCGCTGACATCCCGTTTGAATGTACCTGTGCCTGCTCCCGCATGGTGGTGTGCAATATGGTGTAGCCGGGGGAAAGAACCAACGCAATTAAAATCTGCTGAACCGCTCCAGCCTGCATGCAGCATCGTTGTCATGCCCCCCATCTTAAGCGGCCGGGGGTGACATCCGCAGTCACTGTTCCCTCGGCGCCGTCCGGCGGGCGAAGCCGCATAAAACAAACCAAAGTCTCGCAGCGTGAATGAATGGCCGGCGGCAGGGCGGCCGGGGCGGGGCAACATTTCTTTTGCCGCGGGGGGCTTTTTCCGGTACCAGTAGCGGCGTTCCATGACGGTTTTACTTGCGCAAACAACGGCGGCGCCGGCGCCGGGCTTGTGGCCTTTGGCGGTGCTGGGCATTTCAGTGGGGGTGATCATTGTGTTGATCACCCGGTTGCGGGTGCATCCGTTTCTGGCGTTGATTGCCGCGGCCATGACGGCCGGGTTGCTGGCCGAGCGGCTCCCCGGCGCCCGGCCCCGGGGGGAGCCGCCGCCCCTGCCCGCCACGGCGGCCACCGAGGGCGCTAAACCGGCGAAACCACCGCCAAGCCACTGGGTGGCGGCCGTGGAATTAACGACGCGTGAGTTTGGCAATACGGCGGGCAAAATCGCCATCGTCATCGGCCTGGCCAGCATCATCGGCATGTGCCTCATGGAAAGCGGGGCGGCGGACAAGGTGGTGCGGCGGTTTCTGGCCTTGTTTGGCGAGCGCCATGTCAGTCTGGCGCTGCTGGGCGCCACCTATTTTCTCTCCATTCCCATCTTTTTCGACACCATGTTCATGCTCATGGTGCCCCTGGCCAAGGCGCTCCGGCTGCGCACGGGCAAGGATTACCTGCTCTACGTCATGGCGATTTGCAGCGGCGGCATGGTGACGCATTCGTTGACCGTGCCGCACCCAGGGCCGCTGGCCATGGTGGACAATTTGAAGGTGGACGTGGGCATGTCCATTGTGGCGGGGGTGTTGATTGGCCTCCTTCCGGCGGTCGTGGGGTGGGCGGTGGCCCGGTGGATCAACGGCCGGATGGAAGTGCCGCTGCGCGAAACCCCCGATGCGCCGCTGGCGGAGCTGGAGGCCATTGTGGCCAAACCGGAATCCGAGCTGCCGCCCTTCTGGCTGGCGGTGATGCCCGTGATTCTGCCCATCGCGCTGATCAGCGGGGCCTCCTTTTTCGAGGTGGCGGGCGGCAGTTTCCCCCGCCTGGTGGCGTGGCTGGGGGCGGAGCGTTTTGCCCAGGCCCAACAATGGGCCGAGTTCATCGGCAACCGCAACGTGGCGCTCGGCCTGGGAGCCATCATTGCGCTGGCCATTCTGGCATGGCAGCGCCGCTTTGGTTTCCGCGACATCGAGCAACGGCTGGCCGCCCCCATGCTCACCGCAGGCGTGATCATTCTGATCACCAGCGCGGGCGGCGCGTACGGGTTGATGTTGAAGAACGCCGGCGTGGGCGATGCCGTCAAGGAGCTGGTGGCCGGCAAGAATGTGAATCTAATTTTCCTGGCGTGGCTGGTGGCGTGGGTGATCCGCGTGGCGCAAGGCTCCGCCACCGTGGCCATGTTGACCGCCTCGGCCATGGTGTATCCGATGATGGATCCGGCCACCAACCCGCCGCTGCCGTTTCATCCGCTCTACATTTTCTGTGCCATCGGGTTTGGCGCGCTCTCCACCTCCTGGATGAACGACAGCGGCTTCTGGGTGGTCAGCCGCCTGAGCGGGATGACAGAGACCGAGACGCTGAAATCCTGGACGGTCATGTCCACCGTCATTGCCGTGGCGGGCCTGCTGCTGGTCTGGCTGCTGGCCAAAGTGTTGCCGTTTGCGCCCAAGGCGCTGGCAGTGGCCACCTGAACCGCCAGCGCACCGGCGCCCGCCCGCGGTGCGTGACCCCCTTGCATGACTCCAATCCTCAACAGCGCGCGCTGGCTTTGGGGGCTCCTGGCGCTGGCCTTGGGCGGCCTGCTGGCCTGTCGCACGGCGCCCCCCATCCCGGTGGTGGACACCACCCAGCCGGGCTGGCGCACGCAGTATTGCCCCGCCCTCTGGCGGCCGGCGGGCAGGGACGCGCCGGAAATCGCCGGCGAACTGTGGCTGACCTCTCACGCCGATGGCCGGGCCTTGCTCCATTTTGCCAAGGTGCCCTTTCCCACCGTCACCGCTTGGCGTGCGCCCGGCCAGTGGCAAATCGAGTATCAACCCCAACGCCGCAGCAAAAGCGGGCGTGGCGCGCCTTCGCCAGATGATTTGATGTTGTGGGTGCCCGAGGCCCTGGCGGGCGCGCCGGTGCCGCCGCCCCTTGTTGTCGAAAAACTGCCGGGCCCGCCCCCGGCGGTGCGCTTGCGCCATCGAAACACCGGCGAGACCTTGACCTTGTTTTCGCCTCCATGAAGCGGGCCGGGTTGATTGCGGGTTTGGTGGTAGCGCTGCTGGCCGTGGCCGGCTGGACCCGTCTGCGCTGGGATGCCGACGTGCTCAACACCCTGCCCGCGCAGGAGCCGGCGGTGCGGGGGCTGCAACTGCACCAACGCCATTTCGCCGCGGCCGACGAGCTGATCGTGCGCGTGCGCGCCGCCACGGAGGAGGAGGCCACCGACGCCGCGCGCGCGCTGGCGCTGCACCTGCGGCAGCAGACCTCGCAGGTGGCCAGCGCGTGGTGGCAGCCGCCGCTGGAGGAAGCCCCCTCCGCCCTGGCGGCCCTGGTGGCGGAGGCCTGGTTGCACGCCCCGCCGGAGCGCGTGGAGCGTTTGCGCGCAGAGCTGGCACCCGACGCTTTGCCGGCCCGCCTGGCCGCGGCCCGCGAGCGGCTCGCCACGTCCTTGACTCCCTCCGAGCTGGCGCGACTGAGTTACGATCCGCTGGAGCTGTCACACCTCCTCGAGGCAGCCGTGCCGGTTTTAGGTGAGGAGTCCGCCGGTGCGGCGGGCTTTCAATCGCCGGACGGGCGCTCGCGTTTTGTGTGGGTGAAGGCCCGCGTGCCGCTGCGCGGTTATTGCGAGTGCCGCGCCTGGCTGAATCAAATGCAGGCGCTCATTCATGCTTGGCGTCAAGCCCACGACCCGCCGACCGCGCTGGAGATCGGATTCACCGGCCGCCCGGCTTTCATGGCGGAAATTGGCGGGGGCATGGAGCGCGATCTGGCCGGGCCAGCGCTGGGGACGCTGGCCATCATCGGCGCCCTCTTCTTTGCAGTTCATCGCGCCTGGCGCCCCTTGCTGTGGCTGATTGCCCTGCTGGTGCTTAACTTTGTTTTGACCCTGGGGCTGGGGGGCTGGCTGTTCGGCAGCATGAACGTGGTGAGCCTCGGCTTCGCCGCCATCCTCATGGGGCTGGCCGCCGATTACGCCATTGTGCTCTTGCAGGAGGCGCGCACCCATCCCGGCCTGCCAGTCGAGGAAGTTCAGCGGCGAACGCGTGCGGCCATTTTCTGGTCGGCAGCCACGACGGCCGGGGCCTTTCTGCTGCTCAACTTCAGCGGCCTGCCGGGCCTCGGCCAACTGGGAACGCTCGTGGCCATGGGCATCGCGCTGGCGGCGGTGCTGATAACCTGCCTTTACCTGCCGCCCCTGCAGCGGGCGCTGGTCGCGGCCAAATCGCCTCCTTCGCCATCCGCAGTGCCGTCGGCGCCGCGAGTCTCCCGGGCCCCGGTGCGGTTATGGGCCTCGGCAATCCTGGGGTGCTTATGCGCGCTGGTTTTGATATCTGCTGGACCACCCCCCTTTCAACGCACCACCGAGGCCCTGCGTCCCAAACACAGCCCCGCCTACGCGGTTTGGAATGAGTTCAAACAGGCCACCAGCGCCGGCCACGAGCCTTTGCTGCTGCTGCTCCAGGCCACCTCGGCCACAGAGTTGTACGAGGCGGCTCAGGCCCTACGCCGCCAGGGGGATGCCCTGGCTGCGCGGGGGGTCATCCGCGGCATGAATCTCCCGCTGGAGCTGGTGATGGATGCCCCCTGGCGCTCGACCAACACGCACACCTTGCTGCCTTTGGCAGCCCACCGCGAGGCATTGCTGTCCGCCGCCGCTCAAACCGGCTTCACCACCAATGCCCTGGCATTGACCCTCCAAGTGCTCGACTACTGGGCCGGAGCGGGCGACACCGCGCCTGCCGCCTTGCCGGCGGCCGTCCTCTGGCTGCGGGATCGTTGCTACGCCTTCCACGAAGGCCGGCGCGTGTTATTGGGCGTGATTCATCCGACGGACGCGGCCACGCCTGACGATTTGAACTTCCACGCGCCGGCTTCCACGCCGGTGGAAATGTACGTGACCAACTGGGAATGGATGGGCGGGCGGCTGGCCGCGCTGATGACGCGGGAACTGCCCTGGCTGCTGGCCGCCATCGGGGGAATGGTGCTGCTCGCGTTGGGGCTCGCCTTTCGGTCCTGGCGCGAACTGGTGCTGAGCCTGGCCGCCTTGTTGTTCAGCTTGCTGCTCCTCCTGGCCTGGATGCGGGTGGCAGGCTGGCCGTGGAATATGATGAACTTGATGGCCCTGCCGCTGATTTTGGGATTGGGCGTGGATTATTGTCTGCATCTGCTGCTGGGATTGCAGCGCCACGGTGGCGATTGGAGGGCCACGCATCAGGCCGTGGGCCGGGCGCTGCTCCTGGCCGGCGCAACCACCGTGGCGGCCTTTGGCTCGCTGGGCTTCTCCTCCAACGCCGGCGTGGCCAGTCTGGGCCAAATCACCGCCACCGGGGTGACGGCCTGTCTAATAACCGCCCTCGTCTTCCTGCCGGCCTGGGAAAGTTGGAGTCGCCAGCCTGCTGGCCGGCCTTGAACCTGGGTTGATTGGCTTGACGCTGGGGCAGGGGTGGGAAAGTATCGGCGCCGGCACATGGCAAGCCGTGGAAAAAGCATCCATCATGTCCGGCACTCCCTCCGCGGATGGCTGGCGGGACTGTTGCTGGCCTGGCTGACGATGGCCGGCGCTGGCGGGGCCGAGACCAACGCGGTTCATCACGGTTTTTTGTATGACAAACACCGCCTGACCCTGGCCTCGGGCTGGGAATGGGAGGTGTTGGGCCCGCTCTATTTGCAGCGCGACTGGGAGACCTCGCAACTGGTGGCCCTGCCGCCGCTCTTTTCCTACCAGCGGAATCGCGATCCGGAAGTGGAAGCGGTGGAATATGATTTGCTCTACCCCCTGCTGACTTATGACCGTTTCGGCTCCGAGTGGCGCTGGCAGTTCTTTCAACTCTTCTCCCTGGCGGGCGGACAGACAGGCGATGACGAAACGCGGCGCCGCTTCACGCTGTTTCCCCTCTTCTTTTATCAATCCTCGGACGTGCCCACCAATCGTTACTGGGGGCTGATGCCTTTCTACGGCCACTTGTACAACCGCCTGCTGCGGGATGAGGTGCGGTGGGTGATGTTTCCGGCCTATGTGCAGACGCGCAAACGGGACGTGGTAACGGATAACTACCTGCTGCCCCTGATCCATGTGCGGCGCGGGTTGAGCCTGCGGGGCTGGCAGGTCTGGCCGTTGGTTGGGCACGAAGTGCGCCAGCCCTTCCAGCGCACCAACCGCTTTGACGAGTTGGAAATTGTGCCGGGGCATGAGAAGTGGTTTGTCCTGTGGCCTTTCTTCCATGATCAGATCACCGGCCGCGGCACCGACAATGAACACCACACGCAGGCCTTGATTCCCCTCTACAGCTTCGAGCGCGGCCCCCAGCGGGAAAGCACCGGCATCCTCTGGCCGTTCAGCTTCTCCTACACCGAGGATCGCGCCCGCGGTTATCGCGAATGGAGCGCGCCCTGGCCGCTGGTCACCTTTGCGCGCGGCGAAGGCAAGACCATGAATCGCGTCTTCCCCCTTTACAGTCACGGCCAGACCGCCACCCTGGAAAGCGAAACAGTGCTCTGGCCCCTGCGGCAGTACCGGCGCGTGCGCAGCGAACCGCTGGATCGCGAGCGGCTGCGTGTGTTCTATTTCTTGTACTCCGATGCCGTCGAAAAAAACACGGACACCAGGGAATACCGCCGGCAGACTTCCTTGTGGCCGCTGTTCACCCACCGCAAAGAACAGGATGGCAGCGAGCGGTTGCAGGTGCTCTCGGTGCTGGAGCCTTTCCTGCCGCAGAACAAGGGCGTGCAGCGCAATTACTCGCCGGTATGGAGCCTGTGGCGGGCCGAGAGCAACGCGGTCACCCAGGCCAGCTCCCAATCCTTTTTGTGGAATTTCTACCGGCAGGAGGCGACCCCGGAAGCCAAGAAAACCTCGCTGTTCTTCGGGCTGATCAAGTTCAAGAGCAAACCCAGAACGCCGGGCCAGGAAACTCCCCGCCCGCCTTCCTCCGGCCCGTGAAGGCTTCCACCCTCCCTTGTGACAAGGCTGGTTTTTTAACCGTACCCAAACGCTTATGATCCAATCCTGGTTTGCAAAATGGTTTCTGGCGGGCTCGCCTGCCCTCCTGTTGGCTGCAACCCTTGCCGCGGCCGAGCCCGCTAAAACCTTCCGTGTGTATTACATCGGCAACAGTGTGACCGATACCATCCGCTACGGGCCGTTGGCCCGGCTCGCGGCCACGCGGGGCATCACCGTCACCTGGGGGCGGCACATGATCCCCGGGGCGCCCCTGGAGTGGTTGTACACCCATCCCAACGACGGATTTCGCGAGGCGCCCTTTGGGGGCTGGCAGCAGGCGCTGACGGATTACGCGTGGGACGCCATTTCCTTGCAGCCTTTCGACCGTCATCTGCACAGCAGGAACAAGGACGGGGAGGACCTGGGAGATGCGGCCTTGATCGCCAAATGGGCGCGCATGGCGGCCGCCAAAAACCCTGAAGTGCAAGTTTATATCTATGCCCGCTGGCCGCGCGTGACCCAGCAGGGCAAGGGCATCCCCTTCGACAAAAATGATTACGATCCCACCCGGCCCGGCAGCGGCAATGATTTGTCCAAGGTGGATGATTACACCGTACGATGGGAGGCCAAATACTCCGGCGCATGGGACCTGACCAACGAAACCCGGGACTATTTCGAGACGCTTTTACGCGAAGTGCGGCGGCTGACGCCCGACTTGAAACGGCCGGTTTTATTGGTGCCGGTGGGGCAGGTGCTGGCCGACCTGCATCAACAAATGAAGGCCGGCAAAGTGCCGGGGTGGACCAGCATCTACCAGTTCTATAAAGATGGCATTCACTTGAACGAGCCGGGCAGCTATGCCGTGGCCTGCACCTATTTCGCCACCTTGTTCAAACAATCCCCCGAAGGCCTGCCCACCGAGCCATACGGGCGCATTGCGCCGGAGCTGGCCCGGATCATTCAACAGACGGCGTGGCGGGTGGTACGCGAACATCCAGACACGGGCGTGGCGCCCCGCTAAGACCCCTCTTTTTCACAACGGAGACTGGCGGGGCAAGGGCTGTGGCGGCGTGTTTTTAGACTGGCTTTCCAGGCCACTTTGTGGCATCCTGAGGTCAGACCGACAGCAGCAAAAATGGAATGGAGCACCTGCCTATGCGCCGCGAATATCTCGAATTGCCGCGCGCCCAATTTCTGGCCGCGATGGACTTGTTACACCGCACCGCCACCCGCTTTGAACGGGACGAAGTGGTCATCAGTTTTGATGGAGCGTACCTTCACCTGGATTTGGGCGGCGCCACGACGCTGGTCCCCGCCAAAGGCTACATAGACGGCCAGTTTCGGATGCTGGCCGATCTGTTTTTTTACTGGCTCAAGGCCCCGCCGCGCGGCGATCCCATCCTGTTCGAGTTTGAGGAGAACAGATTGATCTCTGGCCGGCAGTGCACCCGGATCAGGCGCCAGCCCCCTTGGAGCAAAGTAATTGATATCCCCATTAATTTCAGTAAGTTGGAGCTGGCATTGCTTTATATTTATAAGTATGAGCATGAGCAGGATTTGGTGGAGGCAGGATTAATGCTTGCTGCCAGGAAAGCCTACGAGGATTTCCAGCAGGCCCTGGAGAAGTCTCGGGACAACTTCGCGGCCATCGGCGTGGACATTCAGGAGGTGTATGATTGCATGATCTGGGGGGCGCAATTCCGGTATCGCACCATGGAAAAAGTCGAGTAAACCGGGCGCGTCCGACCCGGAAACCTATCCCCGAACAGCCCCCGGCTCAGCGGCGGAGAAAGCGGCTTGTTATACCTTGGCAGCGTCCCCCGGCGGTGCCCCCCGCCAATTTGGTCTGGCCATAAGGGGGGGATTTGCGGTAAAGGAAGTTTGCTTTGCTCCGAAGGCCTCCCAATGGAAGGCATGGCTGGCAGCCGGAGCAGGCGCGTGATTGATGTCCGAGACACAACACGAGTCCGATGCTTTACGACCACCTGCACCACAGGGCGGAGGCCAGGACTTTTTATTGAAAGCCGCCGGAGATTTTCTGGCGATGGTGGGGGCGTCTTCAGCTCATTCCTACGGTGCCGCCGTGGCGCGCACCTTCTCCGCCCTGTCCGGGGTGAAGGGAGTGCGGCTTTACGAGCGGGCGGCCAGGGGGGGCAATCATTTGACTTTGACGGCCGTCCATCCCGCCGTTGATGCCGCCACCGCGCCCGCCGAATGGTCCTGGCGCGGCCTGGAAGGCTGGCCGGGGCTTCGCGGCCCGTGGCGTTGCTGGGTGGGCGTATCTCCTTCAAGCGACAGTCAGCAGCCGGGGATGGAGGCGCTCCGCCCGCTGGCCGCGCCGGGGTGGCAGGGCCTGCTGGTGGCGGTGTGGCTGCATGCCGACTCGCGCCCCCTGGCCCTGCTGGTGGCCGGCGGGCCGGAGGCGGAAGCCTTGCAGGCGGCGCTGCCGGCCGCGCGCCAGTTGGCGGCGCTCGCGGCGCAGGGCTGGCAGTCGTGGTGCCAGGTGCGGAGTTTGCAACAGCAGCAGGAGGCCCTGAACGAGCGGCTGGCCCAGGTCACGGCCGCCTGCGGGCTGGCCAACGCGGAGTTGTCGCGCGCGGCGCGGTTGAGCGATCAGTTTCTGGCGAACATGAGCCATGAGCTGCGCACGCCCTTGAACACGGTGCTGGGCATGGCCCAGGCCTTGCAGGAGGGCGTCATGGGGCCGGTCAATGAAGACCAG
This sequence comes from Verrucomicrobiia bacterium, assembly GCA_026414565.1. Taxonomy (NCBI): domain Bacteria; kingdom Pseudomonadati; phylum Verrucomicrobiota; class Verrucomicrobiia; species Verrucomicrobiia bacterium. The sequence goes on along the minus strand of JAOAIT010000029.1, from coordinate 32,625 downwards.
ATGAGCTACCTGCAGATGATTGAAAAAGCCGGCCGCCAACTGCTCGCCATGATGACCGACATCTTGACGCTCTCGAAGGCCGGCGCGGGCCGTTTGGAGGTCCACCCGGAGATGGTGGCCTTGCAGGCCCTCTGTCAGGATTGCCTGCATTTCGTCATCCAGCCGGCCCGGCAGAAGCACATGCAGATCAGCCATCAGTGTGATCCCCGCGTCCCCATGCTCGAGGCGGATGAAAACATCCTCAAGCAAGTGCTGGTCAATCTGCTGACCAACGCCGTGAAGTTCACTCCCGAGCGGGGGAAAGTTTCGTTGGAAACCGTGGCGGAACCGGAGCGCCAGGCGGTGGCGTTTGTCGTGCGCGATACCGGCATTGGCATCGCGCCGGAAAACATGGACCGTTTGTTTCAGCCGTTTGTCCAGTTGCACGACGGCCTGGCACGCCAGTTTTCCGGCACCGGGCTGGGCCTGTCGCTGGTGTACCGGCTGACCGATTTGCACGGCGGCAGCGTGAGCGTGGCCAGCACGCCGGGGCTGGGCTCCACCTTTACGGTCCGCCTGCCCTGGACGCCGGCCGGCGCCGGCGGGGCGGGGGTGGCCGGCGCGCCTCTGGAGGGCGTGGCCGTGTTGCTGGTGGATGACCATGAGCGCTCCCTGGCCACCGCCCAAAAAATCCTGGCCGACGCAGGCGCCACCGTCTGGGTGGCGCGACAGGGAGCCGAGGCCCTCGAGCGGGCGGCAGAGGAAAAACCGGATGCGCTGGTGGTGGACCTGCAGCTTGCCGGCATGAACGGCTACGCGCTGATGAAGCACATCCAGGCCAATCCCCGCTTGCGCGGGCTGGGCATGGTGGCGGTGTCCTCGCTGGTTTTGCCCGGCGAACGCGAGCGGTGTCTGGAGGCGGGGGCGGCGGCGTTGGTGGAGCGCCCGTTATGCGCCGCCATGCTGGTGCAGGCCGTGCAAAACGCGCTGCCGACAGAGCGGCACCGCGCCGCCGCAAGTGTGACGGTTCAGGGAACTTGATATGGCTATGCCATTAAACGGAAAAGTGTTGATCGTGGACGATGACTCGTATGTGTGCGCCACGATGGAGGCGCTGCTCAAGAATGAGGGGCACCAGCTCATCTTTGCCTCCAGCGGCGCCGAGGGCCAGGCCAAGGCGTTGTCCGAACGGCCCGATGTCATCCTCCTCGACGTGATGATGCCGGAGATGGACGGTTATGAGGTGTGCCGGCGGTTGAAAGCCGATCCTGCCACCGCCGCCATCCCGGTGCTGCTGGTCACGGCGCTGACCGAACGCAAGGAGCGCCTGAAGGGCATTGAGGCGGGCGCCAATGATTACCTGACCAAGCCCATTGACGCCCAGGATTTGCGGCTCCGGGTGCGCAACGCCATTTACACGCGCAAACTCTACGATCAGCTCCAGCAAAGTTTTGAGCAGCTCAAGGAACTGGAGGCGCTGCGCGACAATCTGACCCACATGATCGTGCATGACATGCGCTCCTCCCTGGGCAGCGTGCTGGGGTTTGCGCAACTGCTCAAGGCCTCCGCAAAGAACAAACTCGATGAGCGCGAAGCCAATTTTCTCAACAAGGTGGAGCGCAACACCAATCTCCTGCTGGACATGGTGATCTCGCTGCTCGATATCAGCCGCCTGGAGGCCGGCCAGATGCCCTTGCGGATGAATCCGTGCAACGTGTACGACCTGGCCCGGGCCGCCATTCAACCCCTGGAGGCGTTGTTGGGCAGCCGCACCATTGACGTGGAGCGCCCCAACTCGCCCATCACGGTGATTTGCGACATTGACCTCACCCGCCGCGTGTTGGCCAACCTCGTAGGCAACGCCATCAAATACACCGGGGACGACGGCAAAATCCTCGTCCAGTTCGAGCGCCTGCCTCAGGCGGTCAAAGTCAAAGTCGTGGACAACGGACCCGGCATCCCGAAGGAGCAGCACAAAAAGATTTTTGAAAAATTCAGCCAGGCCCGCTCGGAGCAGCGCAGCCTGGGTGTAGGCTTGGGCCTGGCCTTTTGCAAGCTGGCCGTGGAGGCCCACGGCGGCACCATTGATGTCGAAAGCGACGTCGGCCGGGGCAGCACCTTCTGGTTTGTTCTGCCCGAAAAACCGGCCGAGACCGCCGCTCAGGTGGTCAAGGTTACTTGAGGTTGACCAGCGTCAGCGCGATCTCCTTTTCAATCTGCGCGGCCAGCTCGATGTCGCCAGCCCCGCCCCGGGTCCGCACCTGCACGGTGACACTGGTAATCCGCGTGTCCACCTCCCGCACCTTCACCCACACGTTGCGCGTATCCACCTTCGCCACCAGCGTTTTGTTGATGGTGTCCTCGCTGTTTAACGTTCCCAGCCTGGCCAGAACGCCCTTGGCGGCTTCAAACACCTGCGCCACCGTCCGCTCGTAGCGGCCCTCAATCTTGTCCCGGCCAAACGGCACTGCCGCCTTGGTGCGGCCGTCCACCGTCTTGACGCAACCGGTCGCGCCCGCCAGGAGCACCCCGCAAAGCAAACCAATGACCCAACTATGCATTTTCATAACTACGGCATAAAACCACAACGGCTTGAGGCGTCAAGCCCCAAAAAGCCCTAGGAATAGGGGTCAAAGGCAAATCTGACGATTGCTGCGAGCCAGACTTAACCCCCTTCGCTCCCGCCCTTTTTATCCCCATTCAGGCTTCAGGGGCGCGGGGGCGGAGGCCGTACTTCGAGCACCCCGGCATCGGGCCGCCCACCGGGCAGGATGATTCCCCGCTGCATGGTTCTGGTATCATCCGTCATTAACCTTCCCCCGGCGGTAGGGGGGTGCTATACTCGCCTTCGGCACACGCATGGCATGAATCCCTTTCGTCAGCGGGTGGCGCAGGCACGCTCCTTTGGCGGGTTCATGGGGGCAATCCTGGCGGTCCTGACGGGCGTGGCACTCTTCCTTTCCGCCTTGGGCAAGCCGCTGATCAACGCCAGTTTCGACTGGCCATTCCGTTATCGCACCCCGGTGGTGCCGGAGGAGGTGGTGATCATCTACATGGATGACTACTCCCATGCGGAGCTGGACCAGGACCCCAGCCGGCCGTGGAGCCGCCTCTTGCATGCCGAGCTGATTGAGCGCCTGACCCGCCAGGGAGCGCGCGCGATCGTGTTTGACGTGGTGTTCAGCAGCCCGGCCAGCAATTTCCTGGCGGACCCCCGCATGGCGGAAGAATGGGACGCGCGCCTGACGGAAGCCATGCGGCGGCATGGGAAGGTGGTGGTGGCCGCCGAGTATGGCCGCCTGGAAATGGAAGGGGCGGTGGCGTGGCGAATCCTGCCGATCTACGAGCGGGTGGCCAAAGCCGTGGCGGCCGTGGGGCACTCTTACACCACGGTGTCCGCGGATTATACCATCCGGTTGTTTCCTGAGGCGGTGGACTACGGAGGTGAGCCGTTTCCCTCCCTTTGTCAGGCCGCGGCCCAAGTCTTGGGATACGTGGATCCGCCGCACCACCGCACCCGCTATGTCAATTACTTTGGCCCGCCGCTGACGTTGCGCTCCGAAAGTTACTTTACGGTGTACCGGGGGGACACTCCCCCTGGCTTGTTCAAAGACAAGGTGGTCTTCATCGGCGCCCGCCAGAGCACCGGCATGACCGGTGAGGGCAAGGATGAATTTCGCAATCCCTGGCCCCGCTATCTGGAGGCCGCCTCCGGCCAGCACGATGCCGAGGTCCAGCTTCGCTCCTTTTCCCCCGGCACCGAAATCCAGGCCACGGCCTTCTGCAATCTCATGCGGAAGAACTGGATGGTGGCCATCCCCGATTCGCTCCAGTTGGGCCTGCTCATCGTGTTTGGCGCCCTGACCGGCTTTGGACTGGCCATGCTGCGGCCAACGCGGGCGGTGCCGGTGGCGCTGGGGGTGGTGACCGTGGAAGTGGGCGCTGCCATTGCCCTGCATGGGAAGGCGGCAATCTGGTTTGCCTGGCTGATCCCGCCGGTGCAGGTCTTCACCGCCACCTTGTGGTCAGTGTTGTTTAATTCCGTGCGGTTGTACTTTGAGAAATTGCTGGCCGAGGCCGAGGCGCGCACCGAGAAGGCGGAAAAACAACGCCTGGAAGCGGAGCAGAAATTGCTGGAGCAGGAGCGCGCTCTGTTGCGGGAAACCCTGGTCAAGCAGCTCTCGCCGGGGCGGGTGGAGCAGATCCTCAAAAACCCGGAGCTGCTCAAGCCCGGCACGCGCAAGCAGGTCATCAGCATCATGTTCAGCGACATCGAGGCGTATTCCAGGCTTTCCGAAAATCTCTCGCCCGACGAGCTGGCCGACCAGCTCAATGCCTACTATGAGCTGACCCTGGGCTGCGTGCACGAGACGGAGGGCACGGTGGTCAAGCTGATCGGCGACGCCATTTTTGCCATCTGGAATGCGCCGTTTCCCCAGGAGGATCATGCGCGGCGGGCATGTGTCTCGGCGCTCCTGCTGCATGGCCGCCTGGCGGCGCATGACCAACAGCGCACCGGGCCGGTGATGCGCACCCGTGTGGGCCTGAATCTGGGGGAGGCGAGTGTCGGCAACATCGGCAGCTCGCAACGGTTCGACTACACGGCCGTGGGCGATTGCGTCAACATCGCCTCGCGGCTGGAGGGCATGAACAAGATGGTGGGCACCGGCGTGCTGGCCACGCAGGCCATCCGCCAGGCGGTGGGAGATCAGATCATTTTCCGGCCGGTGGGCTTGTTTCGCTTCAAGGGCGTCACCCATTTGCAGTTTGTCTATGAAGTTGTCGGGTTGCCGGAGGTAGCCGAAGGCAGCCGCCCGTGGCGCGAGGCGTTTGCGGCCGCCTGGCAGCTTTTCGCCCAGCAGCGTTGGGCTGAGGCCGAGGCCGCCTTTCGCCACGTCTTGACCCTCAAACCGGAGGATGGGCCCTCGCTGTATTATCTGGAGCGCATTCATGAATTCCAGGCCCAGCCCCCGCCGCCGGACTGGCAGGGGCAGATTATTTTGCACGAAAAGTAAGGGGCGCAACCAATAACCCGCGTCCCCGCCCCGGCCTGCCCGGGAATTGCCGGATGACATTTTCCGGCTGCATTTTTTGGGCTGGCCGCGGAGCGTTGTTCCTCATTAGTATGCAGCCGCCCTATGTCGTACGAAATTGGTTTTGACCTGCTCATCCCCGGTCAATACATCAAACAGGCGCTGGCCGTGTCCTTGCTGAGCGTCTGGGTGCTGGTGGGGCTGTTTTTCTATCTGAATCATTTTACCCGCAGGCGTTATTTCACCATTTGGGCGGCAGGTTGGATGTTTTATGCCCTGTGGCTCACCTTGAACCTGGCCGTGGGCCACGAGGACCGGGAGGCCTGGATCACCATGATCAAGCAATGGTGCATTAGTGCCACGGCCTTGTTTTTATTTTGGGGCGGACTGCGTTTCCTGGGGCAGCGCGTGCGGCAGTCGCTGGCGGCGCTTTTTTTTGGCTTTTTGTTTGTCTGGAGTTATTACGGCGCCTATCAACTGGAAAATCCCCTCCAGGTGCGGCTGCCGATCTTTGGTTTGATTGCCCTGGCCAGCCTGCGCGTGGGCTATTGTTTCCTGGCCTATCGGCGGCGGCGCCCCTACGTGGGCGCGGGCCTCCTGGCGGTGGGCTTTGGTTTATGGGGCCTGTTTCATGTGGGCTTTCCCTTTCTTTATTACCAGCCCGAGCTTTTTGGCGCGGCCTTCCTCATTGCCACCGTCCTGCAACTCTTCATCGCGGTAAGCATGATTGTGCTGGTCCTGGAGGAGGCCCGCCACACCCATCATCTGGCATTTCTGAACTTGTCCAAACAGGCGGAGGAAAAAGAGGAGCTGCGCAGCAAGGTCTCGGCCACGGAGGAGCGCTATCGCAAGCTGTTTGAGAACGCCGGCCAGCCCATCATCATTGCCCGGCCCGAAGACCTCGAAATGCTGGAGGTCAATCAGGCAGCCGCGCGTTTGATCGGAGCCGGCAGCCCCCGGGAGCTGACCGGCCGCTCGCTGCTGACGTTTTGTCCCGGCCAGCCGCCGGCGGGAATGACCGCGGCCGAATGGCTGGCCACCCTCCACCCGCTGCCCTTGCGGCGGTTAAATCAGGACATTGCGCCGGTGGAGGTGACCGCCACCCCCGTCGAATACGACGGCCGGCCGGCAGTCCAGCTCTTCTTGCACGAATTGACCGAGCGCGCCCAGCTCGAGCACCAGTTGCGCCAGACCGAAAAGCTGGCCGCGCTGGGCCAGATGATTTCCGGCATCGCGCACGAGCTGAACAACCCGTTGGCGGTGGTGAAAGGCTACCTGGAACTGGTCTTGCAGCATCGCGAGCTGTCGCCAGCCGTCCGGGCCGACCTGGAAAAAGTGGCGCATGAAAGCAACCGCGCCGCCAAGCTTGTCCAGAACTTTCTGGCCTTTGCCCGCGAGCGCCCCCCGCAGCGGGAACTGGTGAACTTGAATGAGGTGGCCCAGCGCGTGCTTGACCTGCGCATGTTTGCCGTGCGCGTGGCCGGGGTGCAGGTGCAGACGCATTTTGATCCGCACCTGCCGCCCACCCTGGCCGACCCGGATCAGATCCAGCAGGTGCTGGTCATCCTCGTCAACAACGCCGTGCAAGCCATGTCCGGCCGGGACCGGGCCGGCTTGTTGACGGTCACCACCCGCCGGGTTGAGGAGCGGGTGCTGGTGGAAGTGGAGGACAACGGCCCCGGCGTACCCCCGCATTTGGAAAGCAAAATCTTTGAACCGTTTTTCACCACCAAACAGGTGGGCGCCGGCACGGGGCTGGGCTTGTCCATTGCCTTGAGCATTATCTCAGAGCACAACGGCCGCCTGTATCATCAGCGCCCGGGCACGGAAGGCGCGCGTTTTGTTGTCGAGCTGCCCATCCGAACCGCTCCCGCGCCCGAACCCTTGAAAACGGCGCCGGTGCCGTCCCCGGCTACGCCGCCGTTGGCGCAGGACCTGGCGCTGGACATTCTGGTTTTGGATGATGAACCCACCATCACGGAGATGGTTTCGGAAATGCTTTCCATCCTGGGCTGCCGCACGGTCGGATGCACCGTGCCGGCACAGGCCCTGGAGCTGCTGCAAAAACGGCACTTCGATTTGATTCTCTCCGATATCCGCATGCCGGAAATGGACGGCCGCCAGTTCTACGCCGCCGTGCGCCAGCAGAACCCGGCTTTGGCCGGCCGCATTCTCTTCCTGACGGGCGACACGGTGAACGAGGAGACGCGGGCCTTCCTGAAATCCGTGGGCAATCATCACCTGGGCAAACCCTTTCAACTGGAGGCCCTGCGCCGCGCCATTCTCGAAATCGTGCGCTCCCAAACCACCCCGGCCGCCGTTTGAGGGCCGCCCCCTCCCCGCTCCCAGCATCCGCTTGTCTCCAGGTTGAGGGAGGCTTAAAGCGTGCTATATTTCCTCCATTAGCACCCTCCAGCGCCCGGTGCGGATGGCCTTTGTGTCCCAGCGTCTTGAAAGTCTGTTGCGTGCCCTGGACCCGCCGCCAGCGGAAATTCAGGTCCCGCCAGGCACAGTCCTCCTGCGTCAGGGGGAGCGTTTGGGGGTGCTTTATGTGTTGCTGGCGGGGCGGGTGGAAATTGTCAAAAACGACATGCCTTTGTGTCTGGTGGCCGATCGCGGGGCAGTGTTTGGCGAGTTGTCGCTACTGTTGCGCTGCTACCAAAATGCCACCGTCCGCACCGTGGAAGCCTGCACCCTGTTGCGTATCGAGCAGGCCGACGAAGCGCTCAGCCACACCCCGGAAATCGCCTGGGAGCTGGCCCGCCTCCTGGCCCGGCGGCTGGCCTTGTTGGATGCCCGCTTTGCCGAGCTGAAAGAACAGGTGGCGCGCATCCAGGCCGAAAGCCTGCAGGGCGGCGGCCCCCCCTATTGAAGACGTGGCGGAGCGGGCCGGTTCTGCGCCGGTGGCGGGGCAGGGGATACTTTCCACCATTCGGGCCAGCGCTCAATGGGCCAGCAGACGGCCAGCACCACCGCCATGCCGGCCAGCGGTGAAAGATCCAGCTTGCCCAGCCGCATCCAGCGCAGGGGCCGCAGCAACACCCGGGCGCTCTGCGAGACAAAGGGCCAGAAACTTCCCGGCCCCAAATAGACGTAGAGATTGATCAGATGGAGGGCAAACAAACCCAGCAGCAGGTATTTCCACGCCAGCAGCACCACCACGCCAAATCCCAGGGCATCCTTCCAGAGCTGGGACGGCGGCGCTTCCGGCAGGTAGTCCAGTGATTGGAAATAAAGTTGCAACAGCGGCCATCCGGCCATGGCGAGCACCAGCGGAAGCAGGGCTTGCAGCACGCCGGGCCAGCGGGCGGGGCGCCCCACCAGTTGCCGCAAAAACCGCTGCGGCGGTGAGATTTCCGCCGGCTGTCCCTGCACCGCCGAAAGCAGCAGCAGCCCGAAATACACCACGAAAAAGAAATGCGCGAAACTGGTGAGCGAGAAGAGCAAATACCGTCCCACCGTTTCACACTTGAAACTGATCACCAGCACGCCCAGCGAGATTTTGGGCGTCCAGTCCAGGGCTTCTCCCAGTTGGGAATAGAACAGGCCGCGCAGCACCAGCAGCCCGGCCAGCAGCACCGGATAAACCCACCGCCGCTGGGCGACCTGATCAGCCGGGCGGACGGTGGCGGCCAAGCTCAAGGGCGCCGGCGCCGCGCTCAAACGGGCCGTGCGCCAGCTTGCCCACAACAACCAGGCAATCAGATTCAGCAATAGATCCAGGTAGGCCATGCGATCCCGGCACGCGATTCAATAAGGTTGGCCGCCCGATTTCAAACTAATTTCCCACCGCCCGCGCCAGTCATTCTGTGGCTGGACGGCGCGGCGGGAAGGGGGTAGCTTTGCGTTGATGATGTTGGAAAATCGTCCATGGGTGGTGGCGGGGCGGACGTTTCGCTCGCGGCTCTTGTTGGGCACCGGCAAGTTTGCTTCGCCCGAGCTGATGCGTGCGGCGCTGGAGGCGAGCGGCGCGGAGATTGTGACCGTGGCCCTGCGGCGGGCCGATCTCAGCGGACGGCATGATCCCTTCGCCAATATTTTGGATTTTATCGATCCGCAGCGCTATCTGATCCTCCCCAACACCAGCGGCGCGTTGAACGCCGCCGAGGCCGTGCGCCTGGCCCGGCTCGCCGCCGCCGCCGGACTCCCCAAATGGGTCAAACTCGAGATTCATCCGGACCCGCGCTACTTGCTGCCGGATCCCATCGAAACCCTGGCGGCCACCGAACTACTGGTGAAAGAAGGTTTCACCGTGCTGCCCTACATCAACGCGGACCCCGTGCTGGCCAAGCGGCTGCAGGAGGCCGGCGCGGCCACGGTCATGCCGTTGGGCTCGCCCATCGGCTCCAATCAAGGGGTCCTGACCCGCGATCAGGTGCGCATCATCATCGAGCAGGCCACCGTGCCGGTGGTGGTGGATGCCGGCTTGGGCGCCCCCAGCCACGCGGCCGAGGCCATGGAATTGGGCGCGGACGCCGTCTTGGTGAATACGGCCATCGCCATTGCCAGCGATCCGGTCCGCATGGCCCAGGCCTTCCGGGCTGCCGTGGAGGCGGGGCGCGCGGCGTATGAGGTGGGGCTGGCCGAGCGCCAGCCCGTGGCCAGCGCCACCAGTCCCTTGACCGGTTTCCTGGGTTGAAACACCTTGCGGTTGGGGTCATTTCCCATGAAAAAAACAGCCCTTCAGCTTTCCCGTGAACGCGTCCACCGTTGGCTGAAACGTGCCGGACAACGGCGCCTGCTGGTGGTGGGCGACTTGATGCTCGACCAGTTTGTTTGGGGCCAGGTGAATCGCATCTCGCCCGAAGCCCCCGTGCCCGTGCTGGAGTTTGTGCGCGAGAGTTTCATGCCCGGCGGCGCCGCCAACGTGGCGCGCAACCTCACCACCCTCGGCGCGCAGGCCGCCGTGGTGGGCGTGGTGGGACACGACGCCGCCGGCCGCCAACTCCAGGATTTGCTGGCGGCCGACGGCGTGGATACCCGCGGCCTGCTCACCTTGCGGGACCGCCACACCAGCATCAAGACGCGCATCATCGCCCACCAGCAGCAGGTGGTGCGGGTGGATCGGGAAACGCGCGGCGATCTGGGCGGCGCCGCCACCCAGCGGCTCCTCGACCTGCTGCGCCAGCGGCTGGACGGGGCGGATGCCGTCATTGTGGGGGATTACGGCAAAGGGGTCGTTACCCAGCCCCTGCTCGACGAACTGAAGCGCCTCTGTCGCGAACGGGGCATTTGGTTGAGCCTGGACCCCAAGCCGGTCCACCGCCTGGACCTGAGCCGGCTTTCGCTCATCACCCCCAACCGCAAGGAAACTTTCGAGCTGGCCGGCCTGCCCGATGGCGCTCGGGGACTGCCGCCCATGCAGGACAAACTTTTGTTGCAGGCGGCGGGGGATTTGTTGACCCGCCTGCAACCGGCCTTGTTGCTCGTCACCCTGGGCGAGCAGGGCATGCTGTTGTGCCGCCGCGAGCAGCCGCCCCTGCACATTCCCACCGTGGCGCGCGAGGTCTTCGATGTCTCCGGCGCGGGCGACACGGTCATCGCCTCCTTCACCCTCGCGATCGCCCTCGGAGCGTCCCCGGAAGAAGCCGCCATTTTCTCCAATCACGCCGCGGGGGTGGTGGTGGGCAAGGTGGGCACGGCGGCCGTCACGCCGGCGGAATTGCTCGCCAGTTTCAGCCATTCCCGTCCATGAATGCGGCCTCCAAAGTAACCGTCGCCGATTGCCAGGCGCGCAAAGGGCGGCAACCCATCCCCTTTCTCACCACGTACGATTACCCCATGACCCGCCTGTTGGACGAGGCGGGTGTGCCTTTTCTCCTGGTGGGCGATTCCCTGGGCATGGTGGTCTTGGGCCATCCCGATACCACCCACGTCACGCTGGCGGACATGGAGCACCACGTGCGCGCCTGTGCGCGGGCACAGCCGCGCGCGCTGTTGGGGGCCGATTTGCCGATTGGCACCTACACCACCCCTGAGCAGGCGGTGGCCAGCGCCCGACGATTGGGCGCCGCGGGCGCCGAATACGTCAAAGCCGAGGGTGGACGCGCCATCCTGCCTCAAGTGCAAGCCATCGTGCAGGCCGGCATTCCTTTTTTGGGGCATCTGGGCATGTTGCCCCAGCACGTCCAAGAAGAGGGCGGCTATCGCGTCAAAGGCAGAAAACCCGAGGAGGCCGCCGCGCTCCTGGCCGATGCCCGGGCACTGGAGGCGGCAGGCGCTTTTGCCGTGGTGCTGGAACTGGTCACGCCCCCCGTGGCGGCGGAAATCACCCGCGCCCTCCGCATTCCCACCATCGGCATTGGCAGCGGCCCGGATTGCGATGGGCAGATTCTGGTCATTCATGATTTGGTGGGTTTGTTCCCCTGGTTCAGGCCGCGCTTTGTGACGCCCCAGGCCCAATGTGCTGAGGCCATCCAACAGGCCGTCCAGCGTTGGATGCAGACCCTGCCGGGCCACCGCCCGGCCTGAGGCGCAATCAAGAGGGCGCGCTTGACCGCCGGCCTAATCCGGGTCACTAATTAGGCATGCATTACACCGCATTTGCCTTGCTCGCCACCGGCGCGTTAGCCTTGCCGGCCCTGGCCGCTGATTACACCCTGCACACCTTCCAAAAAATCCGCCTCACGGATGAGTTCTGGTCCGAAGGCGCGCACTTCGGGGATTTCAACAAGGATGGCCACATGGACGTCGTGTCCGGCCCGTTCTGGTACGCCGGGCCGGACTTCAAAACCCGCACCGCCTACCGCCCGGCCGACAAGACCTCCAAAATAAAAAAAGCTGACGGCACGGAGGCCACCATCGCCGGTTATAAAGGCGCGTTAAGCAATGAAAACGACTACTCGGACAATTTCCTTACCTACACCTACGATTTGAACGGCGACGGCTGGATGGACATCATCATCTACGGCTTCCCCGGCAAGGAGGTTTATTGGTACGAAAACCCGCGCAATCAGGGGCAGGGCCATTGGGCGAAGTATAAACTGCTGGATGTCCTCGACAATGAATCGCCCATGTTTGGCGATCTCACCGGCGACGGCAAACCGGAGATCATCTGCAACTCCAGCAAGCCCAACCAGCCCGGCCAGCTCGGCTACGCCACCATCAACTGGGCCGACCCCAAACAGCCCGCCACTTTTCATCCCGTGTCCCCGCCCGACAAGCGCTGGCACCGTTACACCCACGGCATCGGGTTTGGGGATGTCAACGGCGACGGCCGCAAAGATTTGCTGGAACAAAACGGCTGGTGGGAACAGCCGGCCTCCCGCGAGGGGGACCCCGTGTGGACTTTCCATCCCGTGCCCTTTGCCCCCGGGCCGGGCGCCGCGCAGATGTGGGTGTATGACTTCAACGGCGACGGCTTGAACGACGTGTTCACCTGCCTCGACCCGCACAACCACGGCCTGGCCTGGTATGAGCAATATCGCGAAAACGGCGAAATCAAGTTCAAGAAGCACGTCATCATGAACAAGAAGCCCGAGGACAACAAATACGGGGTGCTCTTCACCCAGCCCCACGCCATCGAGCTGGTGGACATGGATCGGGATGGAGTGCTGGACGTGCTCACCGGCAAACGCTTCTGGGCCCACGGCCCCACCGGCGACACCGACCCCAACGCCCCGGCGGTGCTCTATTGGTTCAAGACCGTGCGCAATAAGGACAAAACCGTGGACTTCATCCCCTACCTCATTGACAACGACTCGGGCGTGGGCACCCAGGTGACCCCCGGCGACCTCAATGGCGACAAGTGGCCGGATGTCGTCGTGGGCAACAAAAAGGGCACCTTTGTCTTCCTGCATCAAGTGCGTAAAGTCAGCGCCGCCGAATGGCAGGCCGCCCAGCCCAAACCGCTGGCCAAATAACCCGCCCTCGCCCCCCACCGCGCGGCCGCAAACAGGCTTGACCGGCCTCGGCCCATGCCTTGTCATGGCGCCATGACCTCACGTGAACGTGTGCTCGCCGCGCTGGATCATCGGGAGACCGGCCGCGTCCCCATTGACCTGTCGGGACACCGCTCCTCCGGCATCGCGGCCATCGCCTATGCCCACTTGCGCCAGTACCTCGGCCTCCCGCAGCGCCCCATCCGCGTCTATGATGCGGTGCAGCAGCTCGCCATCGTGGATGAGGACGTGCTGCAGCTCTTTCACGTGGACACCATCGAGCTGGGCCGCGCCTTCGCCCTCGAGGACCACCATTGGCGCGAATGGACCCTGCCCGATGGCACGCCCTGCCTGATCCCGGCCTGGGTCAGACCGGAAAAACAAAACGGCGAATGGGTGGTGCGCTCCGCCCGCGGCAACCTGCTGGCCCGCATGCCCGAGGGCTGCCTTTACTTCGAGCAGGTCCACTATCCCTTTGCCGAGGCCGATGACCTTGACCACCTCGATGCCGCCTTCGAGGAAAGCATGTGGATGGCCATGAAATCTCCGCCCGGCCCGCTGGCGGCCGGCCCCGACGGCCCGGCGGTTCTGGCCGAGGGCGCCCGGCGCCTGCGTGCGCAAACCGACCGCGCCATCATCGGTTTATTCGGCGGCAACCTGCTCGAAACCGGCCAGTTCCTCTACCGCAACGATAATTTTTTCCTGCTCCTGGCCGGCCAGCCGGAGCGGGCGCACGAATTCCTGGACCGCCTGGTGGCCCTCCACCTGGCCAATCTCGAGCGTTTCCTCGGCGCCGTGGGGCCATACATTGACATCATCCTGTTTGGCGATGACCTGGGCATGCAGCGCGGCCCGCAAATCTCTCCCGCCATGTACCGCGAGTTTTTCCAGCCCCGCCAGCGCCTGATGTGGCGCCGGGTGAAGGAGCTGGCCCCGCACGTGCGCATCATGTTGCACTGCTGCGGCGGCGTGCGCGAGCTGCTCGACGGCCTCATCGAGGCGGGCATGGAAGCCATCAACCCCGTGCAAATCTCCTGCCGCGGCATGGACCCGGCGGAGCTTAAGCGCGACTTCGGCGCCCGCGTCACTTTCTGGGGCGGCGGCTGCGATACCCGCGAAATCATGGCCCACGGCTCGCCGGCCCAGGTCAAGGACCATGTCCGCCGCCTGCTCGACATCTGGCGGCCCGGCGGCGGCTACGTCTTCCAGCAGGTGCACAACATCCTGGCCGATGTTCCCCCGCAAAACATCGTGGCCATGTATGAAGCCGCCCGGCAGGACTGATCCGGACGGCGGCCCGGGGGGGGTGAAGCCGATGGCCCCCGCTTAAATCTGGGGTAAGCCCGCACTTCCGCCTCATCGCCACGACCAGAGGCGGACCTGTGGGTTCACACCCCAATCCCCGGCTAAAAAAATTCCTGCCGCCCCTTGCGCTTGCACCGACTTGTGCCATTTTTAGTCCGCTGTCTAACTAATCAACATCATTAAAAACACGAATTACAGAAAATTATGCGTAAATGGATTGCTCTGGCTGCGGTGACGGTGCTGGCGGCGGTGGCTGCCCAGGCCGAGACGGTGAATCTTAAAATCGAAGGCATGTCCTGCCCGCATGGCTGCGTGGCCAAGGTGGACGCCGCCTTGGCGAAGGTCAAGGGCGTGACCGCCAGGAAGGTGGAATTGGGCAAGGCGGAAGTCACCTTCGACGAAAAACAGACCAGCAAGAAGGAAATTGCCACGGCCATCAAAAAGGCCGGCTTCAAGGTGGTGAATTAACCCGCTTTCATTTTAGGCCAGCCAATAACCTCCGGGCCGACAAGGCTCGGGGGTTATTGCATTTTGCGGGGACGGCGCCCCGTGGCGGCCGGTCATTCAGCGGAAGAATATCAACCACACGATGACCAGCACCGGCAGCAGGAAGGGCAGCGTGAAGCGGTACACGTACTCAATGAAACTGGGCACGTGCACTTTCTGATGCTCGGCAATGGACTTCACCATGAAGTTGGGGCCGTTGCCAATATACGTGCAGGCCCCGAAAAACACGGCGCCCACACTGATGGCCACCAGCAGGCGTACCAGCTCGGGATTGCCCAGCAGCAGGGCAATTTGAAGGTGCTCGCGGCTCAGCCCGCGCCGGGCGGTGGCCGGGACGTGCATCGCCTCTAGTCCTGCCAGCATGTGGCGTATGGCTTCGGCATGGGGACCGCTCAAGGTCCGGGGATCCAGCGCGGGTCCGGCGGCCAGGGCCTCCCGCGCGGCCTGCACCAGCTCCGGCGAGCCAAAGCTGCCTTGGCAGGCGCTTAGAAAATTGAGATAGGTGGGGGCGTTGTCGAGCACGCTCGAGAGAAAGCCGCATCCCCAATAGTATAAGGTGGGCGTGGGCGTGCCCAGGCGCGCGGCGTTGTTTTGCAGATAATCCAGCGCGGGCATCATGGTGGCAAAAATGCCGATGAATAGAATGGCCACTTCCTGGATGGGATGAAAATTGAAGTGATTGGCCTGATGAATGGCGCGCCGCGTCGTGAAGTAGGAGCCGGCCGCCGCCGCCACCATCAGCGCTTCGCGCAGGAACACCGGATGATTGATGAACACGGCGCCTAGAATGACCGCCAGGAAGAACAGATTCCCCAGCCCCTCCAGCCGCCAGTGATCCGCCGGCTCCGCCAGTTGCTCGCGCACGGTTTGCGGGGCGCGGCGGTAATTGTGACGGTCCAAAAGGTAAAAAATCAGCAGCAGCAGGCCCACGCCCGCCAGCCAGATGAGCCAGCAGTGTTGCAGGACCCACCAGAACGGAATGCCTTTGAGATATCCGAGAAACAACGGGGGATCCCCAATGGGAGTAAGGCACCCGCCCACATTGGACACAATAAAAATGAAAAACACCACATGATGTTTGGTGATGCGGTACTTGTTCATGCGCAGCCACGGCCGGATCAGCAGCATGGAGGCGCCCGTGGTGCCCAGGAAGTTGGCCAGCACGGCGCCGATCGCCAGAAAGACCGTATTGGCCAGCGGGGTGCTCTCCCCTTTGACCTGGATATGGATGCCGCCGGACACCACAAACAAGCTGCCAATCAGCGCGATGAAACTGACATATTCATGGGCCGTGTGCGCCACGGTGTGCCGGGCCTCCCCTCCCAGGCCCCACCAATAGTAAATCAGCGTCAGAGTGCCCAGGGACAGCGCCACCTTGGGATAATGCCGCAGCCACCATTGCGGACAGGCCAGCGGGGCCAGCGCAATGGTGGCCAGCAACACCACAAACGGCAGGATCATCCACGGGCTGGGATCGTAATTCGCCGCAAACAACATGCGCGTTACCTAAACGGGTTTGCCGCCCAGGGTCAATGCGTTTGTGCCCGTCCGTGCCCCAGCGCAGGCCCGGCGGCGGGCGGCCGAAAAAATTTTTTGAACAAACGCCCGTTTGTGTGTCTAATGCTGCGAGAGCCTTGACAGGCCATGTATAACATGGTGCCAGTCAGTGGCCCCGGGGACTTCAGGGTCCACACCCGATGGGGTTTTAAATGAACGCCGGCGGACCCGCCGGCCGAACCAAGGCGAACATGATAAAAGTCAACAATTTGGTCAAAACGTTCGGCGCCAAACGCGCCGTGAACGGGGTCTCGTTCACGGTGGAGAAAGGCGAGGTGCTGGGTTTTCTCGGCCCCAACGGCGCGGGCAAATCCACCACCATGCGCATGATCACGGGCTTCATCCCGCCCACCGAAGGCTCCGTCACGGTCGGCGGCCATGACATTGTAAATGACCCAATCGCGGCCAAAAAACTGATCGGCTACCTGCCGGAAACCGCCCCCGCCTACACCGACATGACGGTGTACAGCTTCCTCAAATTTGCCGGGGAATTGCGCGGTTTCTCCGGCGATGCCCTGCGCAAGGCCATTCATAAAGTCGTGGAGACCTGTTTCCTGGAGTCGGTCTTGCATCAGAGTGTGGACACCCTCTCCAAGGGTTACCGGCATCGCACCTGCTTTGCCCAATCCATCATCCACGATCCCCCCGTCCTGATTCTGGATGAACCAACTGACGGCCTCGACCCCAACCAGAAACATGAGGTCCGCACGCTGATCCGCCGCATGGGGGAAACCAAGGCCATCGTCTTTTCCACCCACATTCTGGAGGAGGTCGAGGCCGCCTGCACCCGGGCCATCATCATTGACCGCGGCCAGATCGTGGCCAACGGCACGCCCGCCGAACTGAAGGCCCGGTCCGAAATGGCCGGCGCTGTCACAGTCCGCATCTACGGCGTCCCTGCGCCACAGGCCGCCAGCCTGCTGGGCCAGGCGGCTCTGGCGCGGCGCGCTGCTGTGGTGAAGGAGGAAAACGGCTGCGCCCTCATGCGGGTGTACCCGCACGATCCGGCGGCCAAAAATGGCGACCTGGCGCGGCAGGTGGCGGAGATCTTAACCGGCCAGCAATGGAAGTTTGACGAGCTGCACACCGAGGAAGGCCGGCTGGATGAGGTCTTCCGCAGCATTACCATGCCGGACACCGCCCCGGCCAACGCCACGGCCAGGGCTTGAAACCACGGGGAAAGAGGGAGCTATGAATCTTCTCGAAGCCTTACACAACATCAAGTGCATCGGCAAACGCCAGTTGGGCAGTTATTTCAATTCGCCCGTGGCGTATGTGTTCATCGTCATTTTCCTGCTGCTGGCGGGATTCTTCACCTTCATGGTGGGCGGGTTTTTCCAGCGGGACCAGGCCTCGTTGGTGGCCTTTTTCATGTGGCACCCGTGGCTGTTCCTGGTCCTGGTCCCGGCGGTGGGCATGGGCTTGTGGGCCGAGGAACGCCGCCTGGGCACCATGGAATTGCTCCTGACCATGCCGGTCACCGCCTGGCAGGCGATTGTGGGCAAGTTTCTCGCCGCCTGGCTCTTCCTGGCCGTGACCCTGGCGCTCACTTTTCCAGTCTGGGTCACCGTGAACTACCTCGGCGATCCGGACAACGGCGTCATTGTGTGCAGCTACATCGGCAGCCTCCTCATGGCCGGTGCCTGCCTGTCCATCAGCACCATGACCTCCGCCCTGACGCGCAATCAGGTGGTCAGTTTCATCCTCTCCATCGTCATCATCCTGCTGCTCATCCTGGCCGGTTTCCCGCCGGTCACCGAGCTGTTGAAATCGTGGAATGTGCCCGCGGGGTTGATTTCCTTGATCGCCTCCACCAGCATCATGACCCACTTTGACGGCTTCCAAAAAGGCGTGCTGGACTTGCGGGATCTGGTGTATTTCCTGTCGGTGATGGGCTTCTGCCTCTTCACCACGGGGGTGATTATTCGCAGCCTGCGCTCGGGTCATTAACCTTTTGCCTCCTTCGCCCATGAAAAACCGGAATCTGGAAACCTTGTTGTACAGCACGCTGGGCGTGCTCATCATGTTCGGCATCGTCGTGGCCGTCAACCTCATCGCCGGCCTGCCGCGCATGCGCGTGGACCTGACCGCCGAAAAGCTTTACACGCTTTCGGACGGGACGCTCTCCATCCTGTCCAAGCTGGATGGCAAGTTGAAAATCCGCTTCTACTGCACCCAGGATGACCCGGCCATGCCGGTGGCCTGGGCCAATTACGCCCGGCGCGTGGAAGACCTCCTGGCCGAGTACCGCAAGGTCAGTGGCGGCAAGATTGAAATCGAAAAGCTCAATCCCCAGCCGGACACGGATGCCGAGGACTTCGCCGCGATGGACAATGTGACGCCGCGCCAGATTGATCTGGCCAACTCCGTCTATCTGGGCCTGTCCTTCACCTACCTCGACGCCAAGACCTCCATTCCCTTCCTGGCCGTGGAGCGGGAGAAGTTTCTGGAGTATGACATCTCGCGCGCCATCGCCCAGGTCCTCAATCCCGAGCGCCCCACCATCGGCCTGATGAGCAGCCTCCCGGTGTTTGGCATGCAAATGAATCCCTTCATGATGCAAATGGGCCAGCGCGGGCAGGAGCCCTGGCTGTTTGTGTCCGAGCTGCAGCGCGACTTCAACCTCAAGCAGGTGCAGATGGACGTGGACAAGATTGACGACGACATCAAGGTCTTGATCGTCCATCACCCCAAAAACATCTCCGAAAAAACCCAGTTCGCCATTGACCAATTCCTCATGCGCGGCGGACGCCTCATCGCCTTCCTTGATCCTTATGCCTGGACGGAGGGCCGGCGCAACCCCATGATGGGCGGCGGCCAGGGCGGCTCCACCCTGGACAAGTTGTTGCCCGCCTGGGGGCTGACCTTCGAGAACAACCGGGTGCTGGCCGATCGCCGCCTGCGCAACCCGGGCGTGCCGCCCGAGTTTCAGCTCTTCGTCCCCTCGCTCACCCCCGAGTACCTCAAGCAGGATGAGATCATTTGCGCCCAACTCGACAACGTCATGTTTGGCTGGCCGGGGGCTTTCAGCGGCACGCCAGTGGAGGGGCTTAAAATGGATGTGCTCATGCAAAGCTCCCCAGAGGCGGGTTTCGTGGACCGTTTCCTGGTGGAAATGTCGCCCGACGGCGCGGCCAAGGAATTCAAACCGGGCGACAAACAAATGGCCCTGGCGGTGCGGCTCAGCGGCAAGTTCAAGACCGCCTTCCCCAACGGCAAACCCAAGGACTCCGCCGACGAGGAGAAAAAGGACGACGACAAGGAAAAGAAAAAGGACGAGAAGGAGCCCGAGTTTCTCAAGGAAAGCAAGGAGCCGACCAGTGTCATTCTGGTGGCCGACGCCGACCTGCTGCACGAGACCTTCTACGCCCAGGTCCAGCCCATCGGCAATCAGAAGATCGTGATGATCTACAGCGGCAACCTTTCCTTCCTGCAAAACGCGCTGGAGCTGTTCACCGGCGACAGCGCGCTCATCAACTCCCGCAGCCGCGCTACCAAGTCCCGCAACTTCACCGTCATCCGCGAGATGCGCGCGCGGGCGGCGCGGGATTTGCAGGGGCAACTGCAAAAGTTTGAGCAGGAGCGCCAGGAAATCCAGCGCAAGCTCAACGAATTGCAGGCCCAAAAAGACGCCAACCAGCGCTTCGTCCTCTCGCCGGAGCAGAAGGCCGAGCTGGAGAAATACCGCAAGGCGCAGGCGGAAACCAACCGGCGCATCAAGGAGCTGAGCAAGGCGCTGCGCCGCGAAGAGGAAGCCCTGGAGACGCGCCTGAAGGTCATCAACCTCGGCGCCATGCCGCTGGTGGTGACCCTCTTTGGTCTGGGTTACGCTTTGGTCAATCGTAAACGCACTGCTGCCAAATGAATCGCAAACAACTTCTCCTCCTCGTAATCGCCGGCCTGATCCTCGGGGTGGCCGGCTGGGCTTTGTATCGGTCCAATCAAAACCAATGGAAGGCCTCCACCCGCACCCGGGAGGCCTATCTCCCCAACTTCCCGGTCAATGACATTGCCGAAATCCGCATCCGCGCCGGCACCAATGAATTGGTGCTGGCCAAGGCGGAGGGCCGCTGGGTGGTGCGCCAACGGGCCAATTTCCCGGCCAGTTTCTCCGAGATCTCCGATTTCCTGCGCAAGCTGGCCGATCTGAAACCCGGCGACCCCATCGAGGTGGGCCAGAGCCAGCTTGGCCGCTTTGAATTGCTGGACCCCGACAAAGGCACCAACGCCGCCACGCGGGTGGAGTTCAAAAACAAGGACGGCAAGCTGCTCTCCACTTTGTTGCTGGGCAAAAAGTACCTGCGCAAAAACCCCGGCGCCGGCCCCATGGGCGGCGGCGAATGGCCGGAGGGACGGTACTTGATGATCGCCGGCGACCTCGCCAGCGTGTGCCTCGTCAAGGAGGTCTTCAGCAACGTCGAGCCCAAGCCGGAGTCCTGGCTGGACCGCGAGTTTTTCAAGGTGGAGAAGGTCAAGGCCATCTCCTTCGTCTCCACCAACGCCAGCCATTCCTGGAAAATCGCGCGCGACAATGAAACCGCCGAGTGGAAGATGAGCAATCTGGCCACCAATGAAACCCTGGACACCGTCAAGGCCTCCAGCGCCGCTTCTTCCCTGGCCTTTCCCTCTTTCGCTGATGTGCTGGAGAAAGGGGCCAAACCGGAGGAAACCGGTTTGAATGACCCGCAAACCGTCATCATGGAAACCTTTGACGGCTTCACCTACACCTTGAAGTTTGGCAAACCGACCGCCGACGGCAACAACTACCCCATGAGCTTCGCCGTGGCCTATACCCCGGCCCAAAAAGAGCGCGCGCCCGGCAAGGACGAAAAGCCGGAGGACAAGGAGCGCCTGGATAAGGAGTTCAAAGACAACCTCAAAAAGTTGCAGGACAAGTACGAAAAGGAAAAACAATTTGAGAAATGGGACTACCTGATCTCCAAGTGGTCGGTGGAGCCGTTAATCAAGCCGCGGCATGAAATGCTCGTCATCAAGGCCCCCGAATCCAACGGCGGCGCCACCAATGCGCCCCCCGCAGCGGCCACCAATTAATGGCACCGCACGGGCAGACCGGCGGGGTCTGCCCGATTTTTTATGCCCATGAAAATCATCCCGCTGGCAAGAACGGCCGGGGACATCCACCGCTTTCTCCAGGCCGCTTACCCCATTTACCGGGGCGACCCCCACTGGGTGGCCCCCTTGCTGTTGGACCAGCGGCAGCTCTTCTCGGATGACAACCCTTTTTTCCAACATGCCCGGATGCAGTTGTGGCTGGCGGAGCGGGACGGCCGGCCCGTGGGGCGCGTGGCTGCCATTTATGATGAGCATTACGTGCAGTTTCAAAAAGACCCCGCGGCCTTTTGGGGTTTTTTTGAATGCGTGAACGACCCCTCCGTGAGCGGCGCGCTCTTCGAGGCGGCCACAGCCTGGGCCCGCCAGCAGAACGCCCGGCGCCTCCTCGGCCCCATGAACCCCAGCACCAATGACGAGTGCGGCCTCCTGGTGCAGGGGTTCGACCGCCCGCCCGTCTTCATGATGACGTACAATCCGCCGTACTATCCGCGGCTGATCGAGCAGGCCGGTTTTTCCAAGGCCAAAGACTTGTTGGCCTTTTTCTTTGACCTGGCCAACACGCCCATGGAGCGCTTCGAACGCATCGCCGCCAAGTTTGCCAAACGCGAGCCTGACATGTGCCTCCGTCCCATCCGCAAAAAGACACTCGCGGAGGACATTCGCAAGGTCACCGAGGTGTACAACGAGGCCTGGGAGGCCAACTGGGGTTTCGTCCCCATGACCCCGGCGGAAATTCAATTCATGGCCAAACGCCTGAAGCCCCTCCTCTTTGAGGGGCTGGCCTACCTGATGGAAACGCCGCAGGAAACCGTGGGCTTCCTGCTGGCCTCCCCGGACTACAACCAGGCCTTCCTGCCTCTGGGCGGCCGGCTGTTGTCTCCCGGTCTGTTCAAGGCCCTGCCGTATCTGCTGCACTGGAAAACCACCGACATCGTCCGCGTCATCACGCTGGGGGTGAAAAAGAAATACCGCGGCCGCGGCGTGGAGGCGGCCATGTTGTGCCACGGCCTGCGTACCGGTTTCCGCGCCGGTTTCCGGCATGTCGAGGCCTCGTGGGTGCTGGAGGACAACGAGCCCGTCAAGCGCGTCATCGAACTCTTCGGGGGCGAAGTGTACAAAGTCTATCGCGTGTACAGCCGGGAATGTTAAGGCCCCAGAGATTGCCGAGGCTGATGGCCAAAACCGGTTCATCGTGGGGGCATTAAAACCCGCACGCAAACCCGCTCAAGGAGTCATAATTGTCACCTCGGCCTTGCGCCGCGCAGGCATCACCTGCAGGGAGGTTAGCCGGCCCTCGCGGTACGTCCCTGTCAGGATCGTTTGTTGGGGCGCGTGCAGTTTGAAGTCCACATTCCAGGCCTTGGGCCAGGCCGGGAAGAGGTAAATGCGGGGGCCATCGCTTTGCAGCAGCATCGCCTGCAATGTTTTCATGAGAACGCCTCCATGATCCTGATCGGGCGTCCAATCATAATTCGGCCCCCAAAAGGCCGGAAAACGCTCGTTGCGATCCCAGCGCCGGGCCCGGGCCACGAGGCCCTTGCGGGCATCCTCGGTCAGTCCCAGATAAGCCATGAAAATGTCATCCTGCCGCCAGCCAAAATGCCCCTTGTCCTCGCGGTGTTCCAGCGCGGCCACCGCCCAGTCCGCATTCGGACGATTAAACGCAAACAGTCGGAAGGGAAACACGGGATACAACTCGGGATTCTCCACGTTGCGTTTGTCGGCGAAAAATTCGGCCGGCGCGAGAGCTTTCCGCCCCCGGATTTCCCGCGTCGGAATGGGCGGCAGCTTGGCGCGAAATTGTTGCCAGAAACGGCGGTCCGCGGCCGGCGCCAGACCCGCCGGCAACGCCAGCATCCGTTCGGTGAGCGCGATGCAGCCGGAAAGTTCGGTCACGGCGTTGGTGCAACGCCACCACGTTTCCGCCGCCTGGGAGGGGGCCATCACCAGTTGGCCGGCGGCGTTGGTGGGATAATGCCGGTCAAAGAACGTGAGCACCTCCCGCACCAACGGCAGCACGGTATTCTCCAAAAATTTGCGGTCCAGCGTGTGCTCGTAGTAATCCATCAACATCCAGCCCACCTCCAGGCCGCACAGCCACTCGTACTTGTGCCAGCCGCTTTCCTGCAGCTTGTCCCGGCGTTGTTCAAAGGGCGTCCAGCCGTAGGTCTCGCTGAAAATGGCGCCCCAGAACATGAGGCACTCGGGATAAAACGCCCCCGCATGGCCGCAGTAGCGCTGCGTGCGGTACTTGCACAGGGGCAACAGCTCCTGGGCATACATGCGGAACAGCGGCTGCAGCAAATCAAAATCCCCGGACGTGCACAGCGACAAATAAGGCAGCCGCGTGTTTTGCCACCAATACCCGGGCCCCCAGCGGCGGTAGTCGGGATCCTGTTCCGTCGGGCCGGGCGGCACGGTGAAGAGCGACCCGTTGAATTTGATGGGGTAATGGCCGCGCCCCGCGCAGGCGGTGATGAAGCGCTGCAAATGATACATCTGGCTGACGTAGGCCGCTTCATCTTTGAGGATGGCGCCCGCATCGCTGGCCACCAGCCGCCCGTTGACATAAAGCCGGCACCCCCCGGCCACGGCATCCGCCACCCCGGCAATATGCGTCCACTGCCCGGCGGGCACCGCCTGGGCACGCGTCAGTTCATGCTCGCCCACAATGAACCGCAGGCTGTTGCCGGGGTACGTATCCAACAAAAAGCCGTCCCGCTGGCCGGCGGTGAGCTTGTCCAGCACGCGCGCGCCACCCCCAGGCAGTTTCTCGGGCCGCACCCACGCTTCCACCGTAAAACTGGCCGGCCAGTTCCAGGCATCGGAGCCGGCCACGGCCTGTAGCACGGCCTGCGTGGCGGTGAAAAGCGCCGGCATGCCCGCCGGCAGCGGCTGTTGCGGCCCCGTCGCGGCCAGGGCCGCAATGGCCCCGTCATCCAAAGCTGCGCGCAATACACTGACCCGGCCCAGTTCACCCCGGTAACGGTTGCCGCCGCCCGAATCCCACCCCACGCGCAGCGGATGCCGGTTGGTGGGGGCCAGCGGCGTGGCGGCCGTCGTAGCGCCAGCGCTTTGGCTGGCACGGATCCAACTCCGCTCCCAAAACTCATTCCACCACGCTTCATGAGCGGCCCGGCGGGCGGCAAAGGGAGCGGCTGCAAACCGCCGAATGGCGGCTTCCGTGTCGGCCAGCCATTCCGCTGGTGTGGCGGGATGCCGGGCGGTGACGAACAGGCTGAAACGATGCTTCTCCGCAGGGGGTGCGCGAAGCTGCCCATCATTCAGCCGTTGCGCCGTGGGACTCACCACCAGGGCGCCGAAGGTGCGGTGCAACAAGGGATCCGGCTGCGGAAAATCTTTCAGCCCCTGAATCTCAGCCATCAAGGCCGGCCCGACCGACTTGCGGTTGTGGTGATACCACCCCATCCCGTCGGGGTGGTTTTCCAACACCACGTCCGGCTCAATCAGCATCCGCTCCTGCCGCCCCGCCGCATCTTTGCGATTCATGAGCACATCGCTGATCTCCGTGGTGGCCACCTCCATCGCCTGCGTGCGCCACAACTCGGCCAGCACGGCCACCTCCCGCGGCGTTTGGCTTTCCAGGGTCACGTGCACCACCGGATGATGCGCATCCACCCATACGCGAAGCTGGCTGCGCGTCGCCCCCTCGCCTGCCTCCACCCGCAGCGTGGCGTCGCGCAGATTCAAGGTTTGGCGGAAGGCCGTGCCGGGAGCAAACGGGTTGGGCGTGATGCGCAGCCGCACCTTGCCCACCTTGACCAGCCGGCCGTAGTCATCCCAGGCATCCGTCCGGGCCAAATAGAGGTGCAACTCCCCGGCGGCGGTAACCCAGGCGTTGGCCGCCACTTCGCCGTTGCCCAGAGGCATGGACCCGTGATGATTGGTGCTGGGCGAGTCCCACACGACGCAGTAAGGCGCCAACCAATCCTCCGCTGAGGCGGGAACAATGAGGGCCAGCGTCAAAAGGGCCAATGCAGACTTCATGCGGCAAGCATGACGAACACCCTTTGAAAAGGCAACGAAACGGTGCATCCATGCCCGCCGCCCACCCGCTCCTGCCCAGCGCCAGACCAGATGAATCAGCGCCGCGCGCAAGCGTCTTGCGCGGCTCAGCCTTCCAGCACCACCTGCAGCGTCTCACCCGCCTTCAAAGTCAGGGCAGGGGAGAAGCGCAGGAGCAGGGCGCCCTCGACATAATCCACCCCTGCCGCCACCCCTTGTTGTCCCAGCATGACCCGCACGCGCGCCGGCCGGGCTTTAGGGGCGAGTTTCAGCGAGGCCAGCCGCAAACGCCCCCATTTCAAGGCCACTTCCGCCCGCATATTCCCGCCCTCCTGTTGCTGCGCGTACGTGCCCCACCCCTCGGCCGTGGTGAAGGCACTCTTGAAATGCTCGGGGGTGAGACGCGGAGAAAAGCCCAGGTGGCCGCGCGGCCCATGGTGCTCGTAACCGGCGGCCATCAGAAATACGCCGTAACTGGCCATCGAGCGCGCATAATGATCGCCGCACTCCACCTCATTCCACGGATTGCGCCGCAGCGGATGGTAGCGATCATGGATCATGCGCGTGATGGCCAGGCCTTCCATCACCATCCCCTCGGCCAGCATGTGCCCGGCCACCTGATACTCAAAACCGTTCATGCACTCGTTGAAATACCCGGCCGCCCATTCGGCCCCTTTGCCGCGGGCCTGGGGATAATCCCAGTCGGTGCGCGGAAAGGTGCACATCAACAGCCCCCCTTCGCCCGGCATGGCGTACCAGCGGCCCGGACGATACACCTCGCGGTAGGGGCCGACATCCGGCGTGAAGTTGTAGCGCCAGAGCGCGCGCAACGCGCTGCGGGTCTCCGCCTCCGGAAGCACCCGGCCCAGCCCCATCTGCCAGGCCCAGCTCTGTCCCAGCACCTGATCAATGTGACAGCCGCTCCCGGAATTGATGGCGTCCAGATGTTGGGGATCCGGTTGGTTGATGAAGTACTCGCCATCAAACAGACGGCTCACAAGGTTTCTCCGCCCCCGCTCAAAAATCTCCCGGCATTCCCGCGCAAAAGCCTCATCGCCCACCTCGCCGGCCATTGCCTCCGCCGCCCGCAGGGCGGCCAGATACACGCCGCTGAGCCACGCCACCGCCCCGTACCAATCCGTATCCAGGGTGTTGTGCTGATTGGAGGTAATCAAGCCGTCGCCGTCCTCGTCCTTGCGGATGAGCCACTGGGTGGCGCGTTTGATGCCCGGCCAGTTCCGCCGCAACCAGCCGTCATCGGCGCCCATCTGATGCTCGCGCAGGGCGCGCAGAATCGTCCCCGCCTGCCCATCCACCGCCGGATAATTATTATGCTCGGCCCGGAAGAAAATGGCGCCGTCCTTTTGCAACGCCAGCCCAAAGTCCACCCGCTCCCGCGTGTCGCGCTCCAGCTCCGGGAAAAGCCGGGCCACGGCCTGGGCATAATTCCACACATGCGTGCATGTGCCATGACAGCAGCCCACGCCCTCCCATCCCCAGAACCGGCCGTTGCCCAACCGATGGCAGGTGGAGGTGGCCAGGGTGGAAATGTTCAGAAAAGTGCGGTCCAAAAACCAGTAGGGCAGCGTCGAGTCATACCACGTGTCATGCCACAACCGGGTTTGGGCATGTAACGCGCCAAAGTGGGCCGCCACGTGCTCCGCCACGGCCAGCGCCGAGCGGAATCGCCGCCCATAATATCGCCCCGGCGGCAGCCGATCCATCTTCAGATTCGGGAAATGCCAGCTTATGACAAAGGTCACCGTGGCCGAAGCCCCCGCCGCCAGGGTAAGCCGCCGTGTCAGGGCGCCCCACAACTTCTGCTCCGCCGGCCGCACCGCCTCCGCCATCGGGGCAGGGGCGGTAAACAAACCCGCCGGCACGCCGGGCTCGGGCAGCACGGCGTTGCCGCGATCCCCCGCCGGCATTTTTCCCGCGCCGTCCGGCGGCAGCAACGCCAGGGCCATCGTGCCATAATCAGGCGCCTCCTCCAGCGGCCCCGGGGGCGGGGGCGGCGCGTCGCTGAAAACAATATAATCCACCCCCACGTTGCCCCACGGCCCCGATTCGTCGTCCACGATTTGCAGGCGCGCCGGCCGTCCCAGCCACGGCCGCACATCCCACCATTTCAGGCGCAAATCATTGCCGGCATGACCGGTGGCCGACAACACCACTTGCCCATCCACCAGCAGATTCAGGCAGGTGCGCCCGGCGTGGGCCCCGCCGCCAATGAGAAAGTGGATATAGTTGCGCTCAATCACAAAGGCGCGGCTCGTCAGCGTGCCCTTGTGCGCATCCCGTCCCCCCACATCATTGGCCGGGGCGGCCGCGTGGGAATTGATGCCGCGCTGGCCATGAAAACCCAGCTTGCCCTGGTACTCCGGCACCTGCGCCTGGCTTACCGGCCCCGGGCCGAAAGCGGTCCCGCCCACCGTCCACCCCTCATGTGTCTCCCGCTCAAAATCATCAAACACCAGGTCCGGCCGTTGCGCTGCCGCGGCTTCAGGGGCTGCTTCTGCGCTGCAGACCAGCGCCAGCAATCCCGGCCGGCGCACGATGCGGTTGCGCCGCTGCAGCCGATGACGTGGCGCGCTATACAATCCCACGGCATTTTCCAGCCAACCCGCCAGCTCGGCCTCCACCCGCTGGCGCGTGCGATTAACCACCGTAAAGCGCATCACCGTCGCCGGAAGGGAAGATTCCTCCACGTTCAATGGAATAAACGGGCTGAACGCCTCCAGTTGCACCATCACCGGCGCCTCGGCATCGCGGTAGGTCACCTGGCCGATGGGGTATTCGCCCGTAAACTCAATCTCCCGCCAGCCGCCGTTGTCCAGCCGCCGCACCTGCGTCTGCCCCCCACTCGTCACCAGCAAGGCAAAGCCCTGCTCCAGCGGCGATTGCGGACGCAGAGGCCGCGCGTAATGCTCCGCGCCGGTGCCAATGGCCTGATTGAAAATATCCCAATGCCACAGGCGCCCGTCCCCTCCCAGATAGACCTGCCCGGCGCACAACCCGCCAATCGGCATCCCGATCTTCTCCAGCTCCGCCCCCCGATACACCGTGCGCGTCCCCCGCTCGAAAAGCGACCGCACCCATTCAGGTGATAATTTTTTATCAGCGGGCACCAGTTTCTCAAAATCCGGCCGCGTGAAAGGCCCCGCCATGGCCTGCCACGGCACCACCGCGGCCACGCCCGCAACCCCGGCCGTGCAGCGTAAAAAGTGCCGCCGGGTCCATCCTTGCCTTGCCGCTTCAAATGCCCGCCCGCTCTCCGGTGTTGATGCCATAGGGATGCCCCAGTTAATTATCATGCCGGCACCGCCACGGCAAGCCGCCCCGATTTCCAAATTGCGCCGGCTCCACCTCTGCGGTAAACATCGCCCATGCAAAACATCCAATTGGGTACTTCACCGTTGCTCGGCAGCCGCCTGGCCTATGGCTGCTGGCGTCTGGCCGGCACTTGGAATCCTTCCGAGGTCACTCCCGATAGCCGCGCCGCCGGACGCCAGGCCGTCCTGGCCGCCTACGAGGCCGGTTACACCCTCTTTGATCACGCCGATATTTACTGCGATGGCGAGGCCGAGAGCATTTTTGGCCAGGTGTTGAAAGAAGTCAGCGGCATGCGCGACCGCGTGATCATCGCCTCCAAATGCGGCATCCGCAAAGCCGGCGATCCCGAGCCGGCAGCCCCCTACCGTTACGACTTTTCCCGCCAGCACATCGTCTGGTCTTGCGAACAATCCTTGCGCCGCCTGGGCGTGGAAACCCTCGATCTCTACCAACTGCACCGCCCCGATTACCTGGCCGACTTCGAAGAGGTCACCGCCGCCTTCGCCCAGTTGAAACAACAAGGCAAAGTGCGCGCCTTTGGCGTGAGCAACTTCAGCCCCGCCCAACTGGCCGCTCTCCAAAAAGTATGCCCCTTCCCCCTCGTCGTGAATCAGGTGGAAATCAGCCTCGCCCGCCTCGCCCCGTTGGAAGATGGCACCCTTGACCAATGCCAGGCGGAGCGCATCACCCCCCTGGCCTGGAGTCCGCTGGCCGGCGGATTGCTCGGCGATGGCGCGCATCGCCTCCTGCCCGCGCAGCAGGCCTACCAGCCCGCCCCCATCCTGGCCGTGGTGGACGACCTGGCCCGCGCCCACGGCGTCAGCCGCATCGTGATTGCCCTGGCCTGGCTGTTGCGGCATCCGGCGGGCATCGTCCCCATCATCGGCTCCATCCGCCCCGACCGCATTCGCGAAGCAGTCCGTGCCACCGAGTTGCACCTTTCCCGTGAGGAGTGGTACCGCCTCTTCACCGCCGCACGCCGCGAGCGCCTGCCCTGACCCATGCCGGAACCTGAGGAGACTTGGCGTCTATTCGTGGCGATCCCTCTGCCGCAGCGCGTGATCGCCGCCGTCGCCGACCTGCAGGCCGCCCTCAGGCGCGCCGTGCCCCAGGCTCACGTCCGTTGGACGCCCCCCCATCAATTCCATCTCACGCTGCGATTCCTCGGCGAAGTGCCTGCCGCCCGCGTGCCCGCCTTGCAAACCCGGCTCCAATCCGCCTGCTCCGGCCACGCCGCTCTGGAAATGCAACTGCATGCCCCCGGCTTTTTCCCCCATGCCCACCATCCCCGCGTCGTTTGGGTGGGGCTGCAAGGCCAGCTCAACCCGCTCCATGCCCTGCAACAGGCGGTGGCCGCCGCCACGGCCGATTTTGCGGAGAAGGATACGGCACCCGAGAAATTTTCCGCCCACATCACCCTGGGGCGCATCAAATCCTTGACGCCCCGCGAGCGCTCGGACCTCGTGCAGGCAGCCGCACAACAGCCGCCGGCAACCCCCGTCACCTGGCGGGCCGATCGGGTGCAACTCATGCGCAGCACCCTCAGCCGCGAAGGCGCCCGCCATGAATGCCTCACCACCTGGCCCTTGAGCCTGCCCCCGGGCGCGCCAACCTGAATCCAGGGAAGTGTCTATGAGCCATCCCGCCGAAGTCATGGAGGTGTTTCACGTGCAAGCTTGCGGACGCCACGTCACCCTGATGCTCGACCCCCGCCTGCATGACGCCCACAACCGCAATGTCCTGAGTCCCTACGACTACTTCGATCCAGGCAAAGAAGCCGACCTCACCATCACCCTCCGCCAGGGCCGCGCCCGCCGCGCGGTGGTGGACGAAGACTTCCGTCACATCCTCTACTACCGCCAGCAAATTGGCAGCCACATCATCCGCCAGCTTGTTTGCCTCCTGGCCACCTACCACTCCCGCACCTCCCACATCGTGCACGGCACCGGCCTGCTCGTCTCCTCCCGCAAAAACGAAGGCATCCTCCTCGTGGGCCCCTCCCACGCCGGCAAAAGCACCCTCAGCCAGGCCCTCGGCAACTTCGTCATGGACGACGACCTCATGCTCGTGGAACGCGATACCATGCGCGTCACCGGCCGCATGGGCTTCGTCACCTATTTCAGCCCCATCACCGGCAAAAAAATGCTCAACCCCCTCGCCGGCGGACGCAAAGAAGCCCGCCTTTCCCTCGTCCTGATCCTCGATAAATCCCAGCCCGGCGGCAAATGGTGGGAAATCGATAACACCCTCCCCCGCCAATACACCGTGCTGGCGGACCTGCCCCCCCGCCTCAAAGCCGCCTATCTCGCCCTGCCGCCCATCCGCGTCGAGGCCCCCATCTACCGCCTCGGCACCCGCGGACGCCTCGAAGCCACCCTCGACCGCGTCCGCGAAATCGTGGACCAACACATCTGATCCCCGGCGAAAATCACTTGCCGCCGGCACGAAAAACACGATATTAAACCCTGCCCGCAAGGGCAGGCCATGCCAGCGTAGCTCAGCGGCAGAGCAGCGGTTTTGTAAACCGCCGGTCGTCGGTTCAAATCCGACCGCTGGCTCCACTTGATAATCAAGGACTTACAAAAGTTTCCCAACCCTCAAAAAAGCCCCCGTTGTCAATTTACTTGACAAAAACTTGACACGAAATTACCCCTTTCTGTCGTGAATACTGTCAAGTTGGTGGCGGGTGTCCGGGTGTCCCGGGGCTGGCCCAAGGAAGTCAGCTTGGGCAGTGTTACCGTCAAAATCTACCGCACCACCATCCAGGGAGCGGTCATTTATCAAGTGGCCGACTACAGCACCGGCAAGCGGCGGCTGCGGTCGTTTGCCGACGAGACCGAGGCGGTGGAGGCAGCGGCCCGGCTGGCCCGGCAACTGGCGGCGGGAGACGTTCAAGCCGCCGCCCTGGCCGCCGCTGATGCCGCCGCCTATGGCCGCGCCGTGGAATTATTGCGGCCCAGCGGTGTCCCTCTGGAAGTGGCTGCCGCCACCTTTGCCGATGCCGTCAAGGCGCTGGGGGGCAACCGCGTGATGGAGGCGGTGCGCTTTTATCTGCGGCACCGGCCCGACCGCATGGCCCCCGTGCCGGTGGCCCAGGCCGTGCACGAGTACATCACGACCAAGGCCGAGAAGGGCCGCAGCCCGCGGCACGTGGCCGATCTGCGCAGCCGCCTGGGGCGTTTTGCCGGGGCGTTCAAGGTGGATACGTCCAGCGTGACGGCCCCCATGCTGCAACGCTGGCTGGACGCCCTGCCGGTGCGCGAGCAAACCCGCAAGAATTACCGCACCGTTTTGCATGGCTTCTTTGCGTATTGCGAGCGGCGCGGCTACATCGCCAAGGGCAGCAATCCGGCGGCGGAAACGGAGCGGCCCCAAGTCAAGCCGGCGGAAACGCAAATCTTCCGGCCCGGCGAGCTGGCGCGGTTGTTGCAGCACGCCCCGGCGGCGTTTGTGCCTGCGCTGGCCCTGGGGGCGTTTGCGGGCCTGCGGACGGCGGAGATTTTGCGGCTGGACTGGCAGGACGTTGACCTGGGCCGCGGCGTAATCAAGGTGGCGGCGGGCAAGGCCAAGACCGGCAGCCGCCGCGTGGTGCCGGTGCTTCCGGCCCTGGCGGCGTGGCTGGCCCCGCACGCCCGCCCGTCGGGGCCGATCTGGCCGGGCACCGGTGACCAGTTTTATGACGCGCAAGTGGCCACCGCCAAAGCCGCGGGCGTCAAGTGGAAACCCAATGCGCTGCGCCACAGTTTTATTTCCTACCGCCTGGCCGACGTGCAAAACGTGGCCCAAGTGGCCCTGGAGGCGGGCAACAGCGCCGCCGTCATTTTCAAGCATTATCACGAGCTGGTGGAAGCCCGCGAGGCCAAGGCTTATTTTGCGCTGCGGCCCGAGGCCCCCGCCAACATTGTCCCCGCCCCGTTAACCGCCAACGCTGG